>CAMVKF010000044.1 GCA_947168035.1 uncultured Clostridia bacterium
CAAATACTATGGTTTCGGTTTTTTTAAATAAAAAACCATTATCTAGTAACGAAATTTACTGAAAATTTTCAAAAAGCTCTTGACAATCTAAACTATTTTGTGCTAATATATTCAAGGTAATTGAAATGCGGATGTGGCGGAACTGGCAGACGCGCTGGTCTTAGGAACCAGTACTTCGGTGTGGGGGTTCAAGTCCCTTCATCCGCACCATTTATTTAGTAATATCAAGGCTTTTGACCGATTGCCCTTGGTGTTATTTTTTTGTCTTTTTTCTTTATGTCTAAACAAATGTCTAAACAAAAGTAAAAAAAATGTATATGTTTTATCCTAGTCTGTTTAAATATGTTGGCTCAATATCTTCTATGTTAATATCTATCCAAGGCTCTATTTCTGCTCCTGTTTCATCATAAGCTTTTACAATATAAACTTTATCTCTTTGTACTGTCCAATGTTTATATGATAAGTTTGTTAGACTGAGCTTGATACCCGAACATAAGAATAGAGTAGTTGCAATAACTACTCTATGTGGGGGAGAAGCCCCCATTATATATAACTGTTTCTATAGCTACTTCGTACTCTTGACAAGCTTCCTGTCTCAAATAATGTATCAAAAGTAGTTCCACTACTTTTTAGTATACAATATTAAAATATTGCCTAATATGTGATTTTTATAACAGGACGAACACCGAAGCTGCTAGAGCCGCTATAGCTGGCAGTGGTGATTAAGCCATTCGTGTAAACATAGTGCATAAAGTTGGCATTGCCCGAATAAGAAGATCCAAGCCAGAACGAGTCTACTCCAGATGGATTTAGAAGTTTTTTGGCTGGTGTTTCACTATTAGATTGTCCATTAAAACCTGATATATTCCAATCCGCCTCTGCTGTACCATTTACATTTCTTCCTATTTGAGCTGTAACTGCTCCTCCTGTTGCATTTGATAATTTAGTATTATATGCTGTTATATATTGTTGTACATTATTTGCCCCACTCATAGGAATATTTATTCCACCGTTTATCCAATAATTTGAATACGAAAATGCTACTGTTCCTGCAGAACTTGCATTTTCTTCTGTTGCTTGTCTTCCTGTTTCTAATACTAAATTGTAATATGGCATTGCCATTATTTTACCATTATTTGTGTCATTACTTAATACCATAAATTGTTCTACATATGTTTCATTTCCTTCTGTAAATGTAATTTCTATTGTATCTCCTTTAGTTACAGTTGACTTTGTTTTTTCTGTTCCAAAATTTACACCCTCTATATCATTACTTATATCTAAATATAATTTTGCATCTTGAGATGGTAATAATTTTATTTTGTAATGTACTGCTCCTTCTTCCCTTGGTACTACTGTTGGTACTGTTGTTCCTTCTAATGTTTCTAAATTTACTGTTCCAATTGAATCTTTATCTATTTTGGAATCAGTATAGGTTATTTTAATTGTTCCTGCTGTTGAACCATCTACTGCCCATTTACTTCCTGTTTGGTTTGCTCCTAAGTCATTTGCGACTATTGTAGCTAGTGCAGTTGTCTCTGCACTTTCTGCTGGGTTATATGTTCCACTTTTTACTGTTTTAGCTGATATTTCAGCTTTTACTGCCATATAGGCTAGTTTTACTTGCTCCTCTGCTGAATAATACGCATTTGAGGTGCTTACTTTTGAGGCATTGGTTATAATTCCATTGTCTCCTGTTAACATCTGAATAGATACTGCAGCTAGAATTAGTAACACTATTACAGTTACTACTAAAGCTATAAGTGTTATTCCTCTGTTTTTTTCTTTTTTTAACATTTGTAATTCCTCCTTGTATAAATTATTATTAAATAATTAATTTAATAATAATTTAAAAAGCTTTTAAACTTACAGTTGCAATAGTTTTGCAAAATTTGTATTTTAAAAAGCAAAAATACCCTATTGCATTTTTTTCATAAATATGCTATAAAATTGTTAGAAAATTTATATTTAAATTAATTATTTAATAATCTTTTTTTTATTTTTAATAGAGCAAAAAAAAATGAATGCGATACTAAAAATCACATTCATTTTTTATTTTCTTTTTTTATTTATATAACGTTTAATTATTTTGTTCCAAAAATTCTATCTCCAGCATCACCTAAACCAGGTACTATATATGCATTTTCATTTAGCTTTTCATCAATATGAGCACAATAAATTTTTACATCTGGATGTTTTTGAGTAACTTTTTCTAAACCTTCTGGTGCAGCAATTATGCATATAAATTTAATTTTTTTAACACCTTTTTCTTTTATTAAATCAATTGCATCTATTGCACTTCCTCCTGTTGCTAACATTGGGTCTAAAATTATTACTTCTTTTTCTTCAATATTTTTTGGCACTTTAAAAAAGTAATTAACAGGTTTATAGCCATTTGAATCATCTCTGTACATTCCAATATGACCTATTTTAGCATTTGGAATTACACTTATTACTCCATCTAATATTCCCATTCCTGCTCTTAAAATAGGAACAAATGCAAATTTATCTTCATTTAATTTACCTGTTTTCATTTTGCAAATTGGTGTTTCTATTTCTGTTTCTTCTAATTCTATATCTTCCATAGCTTTATAACATAAAAATACACCTATTTCGTTTGCAAGCTCTCTAAATTCTTTTGTTCCAGTTTCCTTTTTTCTTAAAATACCTAATTTATGTTCAATTAAAGGGTGTTTTAATTCAATTACATTGTTAAAAGACATTATTTTTCCTCCTCTTCATTTCCTTCAGGTAATAGTAAATTTAATAAAATTCCAATTATTGCAGCTAAACTCATTCCTGAAATAGATAGTGAAAAATCACCTGAAACAATTGAGATTGCAGCTCCTCCTAATCCTAAAACAAGCATTGTTGAAGCAACAATTATATTTTTGTTTTTATTAAAATCCATTTTATTTTCAATTAAAACTTTTAATCCATTTACTGCTATAAATCCATAAAGAAGTAAAGATACTCCACCAAGAACTGGATTTGGTATTGAACCTACAATTGCTGTAAATTTTCCTAAAAATCCTAAAATTATAGCAAATATTGCAGCTAAACCAATAACCCAAACTGATGCAATTTTTGTCATTCCTACAACTGATGTATTTTCTCCATATGTAGTGTTTGCTGGTCCTCCAAGTAAACCTGCAACAAATGTTGCAACACCATCTCCAAGTAAAGTTTTATCTAACCCTGGATCTTTAAGTAAATCTTTTCCTATTATTGAACTTAGTGCTGTGTGGTCTCCTATATGTTCTGCCATTGTAACTAATGCTATTGGAACTATTGTCAATAAAGCTTTAGCATTTGGCATATAATGTAAAAATGGTATTTGGAAGTTTGGTATTGCAAAAAATGTAGCACTTCCAACTCCTTCAAAATTTACTAATCCTAAACAAATTGAGGCAATATAACCTACAGCAATTCCTATTAAAAATGGTATTATTTTTATAAATCCTTTTGCTTTAACCATTACTAAGGTTGTAGCTAAAAATGTTATTAATGCTACTATTACACCTTTCCATTCAATTGTAGCTTCAGATGTTAAACCAATTTGTGAAACTGCTGAAGGTGCAAGCCCTAAACCTATAATCATTATCATTGGACCTATTACTATAGGTGGTAAAATTTTATTAATCCAATTTTTTCCTGCTAATCTAATTATAAATGATACAATAATGTAAACTAAACCAACAGCCATAACTCCTGTCATTGCTCCTGGTATTCCTCCCTTTAAGTACCCTGCTGTTATTGGTACAATAAAAGCAAATGAGCTTCCTAAGTATACTGGTGATTTTGCGCCTGTACATAAAATGTAAAGTAGAGTTCCTATTCCTGATGTTACTAATGCTACAGGAATTGGTATTACTTCTGCTCCTGCTGCAGAATTAACAAGTATTGGAACTAAAATTGTTGCTCCAAACATTGCAAAAACATGTTGAAAAGCAAGTATTATCCATTTTAAGATATCTGGCTTTTCGTTCACATCTAAAATGACTTTTTTTGTAGATGTTTCTTCCATTTTTTCACCCTTTCTGAAGATTCCTCTTCTTAAAAAAATTTATATTTAAAATATAATCTTATTCATAATTTTTAAGATTATATATAAATATCAAATTACAAAAAAATTCAACAAAATTAGTATATAATAATTGTCGAAAAAAAGCAATACCATTTATTAATTTTAATTTTATTTGGTTACGGTTCAGTGAATTTTTGTACAAAGTAGCCAAACGCAGGGATTGCACTTTTCTTTTGAAAACTTGGAAAAAGAAAACGTCCAATCCCGACAAGATTTGGCGGATTATATAGTACTTACTTAACTGTAATTATTATAATTTGTTTAGTAATATTATAAGAAAATATGAATAAACTGTTTTTGAATGGGGGTTAATTTATGGTTATAAAATTACATGGAAATAGATTAACAAAATTTTTATTTATAATAATGCTTATTCTGATTTTAATTATTTTTTCAGTTGGAATTTATAATATATTTTTTAAAGAAGATATTCAAAATGAAAATGAATACTTCACTTTAGGAGATGCTGTAAATTCTTCAAAAGTTTTTGAAATAACTCCTGAAAATTATACTACAATTTTGCAAACAGTTACAGAAAATTTAGATGATTACATTGGTGTAAAAATTCATTTTACAGGTTTTGTATATCGCCTAATAGATTTTGATGAAACTCAATTTGTACTTGCAAGAAATATGATTATAAACCCAAACACCTCACAAGCTTTAGTTGTAGGTTTTTTGTGTGAATATGATAAAGCATATGAACTACCAGAAAATGCTTGGGTAGATGTTACAGGTGTAATTCAAAAGGGAGACTACTATGGAGATTTAGCAATAATTAAAGTAGAAAATATTTTTCAATGTGACAAACCTGAAAATGAGTTTGTAAATCCTCCAAATAATTTGTAGAGGTGAGAAGCATTTGGGGATCCCCAAATGCTTCTCACCTCTAGTTTGCATTTAAATGACTACATATATGCTTTCTAGTCAACTCCATTAAGTTTAATTTTGTAAATCCTTCTACTTGTGTTTTTGCTCTATCTTGTTTTAACTCATCTTTAAGTAATTTTTCTATTTTTTGTTTATTTTCATTACTTTTCATATCTATATAATCAATTATTATTATTCCACCAATATCTCTAAGTCTTAATTGTTTTGCAATCTCTATTGTAGCTTCTTTATTAACTTTAAATAATGTTGCCTCTAAGTCTTTACTTCCTGTAAATTTTCCAGTATTTACATCAATTGCAGTTAAAGCTTCTGTTTTATCTATTGTAATAAATCCTCCACAGTTTAGCCAAATTCTTCTTTCTTGTAGTTTTTCAATTTGTTTTGCAAAATTATATTTTTGTATTAAATCTTCTTCATTTTCTAAAATAATACTAATATTTTCAGACTTATAGTTTTTTAAAAGATTATCATATTCTTCTTTACTATTTGTAATAATCCTTTCTAATTTTTGTTTACTTAAATCAGTTATAATTTTTTCTACTATATTTTCACTCTCAAAAATTAATTTTGTTTGAGCTTTACTTTTTTTAAATTTTGTGTTTATTTCCTCCCATTTATCAAGAAGATTTTTTATATCTTTTTTTAGACTTTCTTCATCAATATTTTCACATGAAGTTCTTACAATTGCGCCACAATTTTCAGGGAGATTGTCTTTAACAAGTTTTTTTAATTTTGTTCTTGTATCTTCATCTTGAATTTTTTGAGAAATAGTAATAAATGTTGTATTAGGCATAAGTACTATAAATTTACCTGGTAAACTTATATGTGTTGAAACTCTTGCACCTTTTTTATCATCACTATCTTTTTTTATTTGAATTAGAAGTCTTTGATTTGGTTGTAGTACTTTTGAGATTTGTGTAGAAGCATCTATTTGTTCTTTTGTTTCATCAACTTGTGGTATTGCATCTTTTAAATGAATAAAACCTTTTTTGTGTCCACCAAAGTCTACAAAAGCAGCTTGCATTCCCTTTATTATATCATCAACCTTTGCAATATATATGTTTCCTTCTAACCTTCTTTTTCTATCTTCTTCAGAACTTACATAGTATTCTACAATTTTTCCATTTTCATTAAGAATAATATTTTCGATATCTTTTTCTTTATTTATTACTAATTCTAACATATGCTCCTTAGATAAAATAATCTAAGTTCCTCCCTCCTAGTATTTAGTTTTTAGCATTTATTATATTCATAGAATTATCAATTCCATTTTTTATTATTAATGAAACTGCCTCTACTCCTGTTTCAATTCCTGGCTTAAGTATTGAATACTCGTCTTTTGTAAGTTTTCCTATAACATATTCTATTAAATTTGATTTATCTAGTGGAGTACCTGTTCCAATTCTTATGTGTGGAAAAGAAGTTGTTCCCATATTTTGAATTACAGATTTCATACCATTATGAGAGCCTGCGCCTCCTGTTTTTCTTATTTTTACAACTCCTGGAGATATATCTATATCATCATAAATAATTATAACTTTTGAATAATCTATTTTATAATAATTAATAAATTTAATTACTGCATTTCCACTTAAATTCATATATGTTTGTGGTTTGCATAAAATTACTTTTTCGCCTTCTATTAAACCTGCTCCATAAATAGCATCAAATCCTTCTTTTTTTACATTTATGTTATATTTTTCAGCTAATTTATTAATAACATCAAACCCCATATTGTGCCTAGTAAAGCTATATTCTGGTTCTGGATTACCAAGTCCTACAATTAGGTACATTTTTTTCACCTCTAATTTCTGCTAAGTGTTTGTACTACTTTGTTTTTAATTCTGTTTATAAACATATATATAAATTCATCTTTAAATAAAATTAAAATTCCAAAATATACAATAATACCAATTATTATTTGCAAAATAACAGAGAGCATGCCTGAAACAAATAATGTTATAAACATACAACATATAAACATAATTAATCCTGCAAATAAATATTTATATGAAAGTTTAACTATCTCTTTTAATTTTATTTCTTCTTTTACAAAATGCCATTGTACAATGTCTACTGCAAGCTGAGAAACAACAGTTGCAATACATGCTCCAATGCTTTGCCATAGTTTTATCATTATATAATTTAATACAAAATTTACAACAATTCCAACTAAAACAGATATTGTGAATTCTTTTTGTCTTTTTGTTGGAAGTAAATATTGTGTTCCTATTATATTTGCAACTCCCATAAGTAGTATTATAGGTGTAATAATATTCATTAAAATAACTACTTTTTCATAACCTGGTCCGAAAAACCAAGGTACAAATTGCTTAGATATTGCAATTAATCCAAACATTATTGGAAAACTTAACAAATATGTAAAATTAAAAGATTTTTTTAAATATTCATTTATTTTTTCTTTTTCTCCATTTGCAAACATATTTGCCATTCTTGGAACCATAACAGTACCAAGTGATGTAACAACAGTAAGTAAAACCCTTATAATTTTTTGGCTTTGTTCATAATAGCCTGTTTCAGCTTTATTAACTATAATTTTGCCTAGCATTGTTGTATCTAGCATATTATAAACTTTGTTAGCTATTTGTGGAATAAATAATACTACAATTGCAGGAATTTGTCTAGTTAAACTTATATTTTTTATTTTTACTCCTCTAAAATATTTTGGCAAATAAAACCACAAAGAAATATTTCCGAATTAAATCTGCAAATGCATAAATACTTAGGTATTTGTTTAAATCTGACTGTTCTTTTACTAATATAAAAATTAAACTTACACTAACAACTCTTACTAATATATTTCTAATAACTGTTTTTTTAAATTCTTCCATTCCTTGAAAAAACCAGCTTATGTCAAACCCAGCAGCTAAGAGTTCAAAAAATAGAATTCTATAATATAGAGCATACTCGCCTTTTCTCATAAAAGCATAATAGTAAATAATTGATGCAATAAATATTGCAATAAATCTAAATAATACTAATTCTATAAATACTTTCTTTCTTTTTACTTTATCATTTTGGCAATATGCAATTTCTCTTTGCCCATACATAGATATTCCAAGTGACCCAAAAAGGACAAAATAATTTACTATTGTATAAGTATAAATATATATTCCATTACCTACTGCACCCAATACTCTTGCTAAGTAAGAAGCTGTAACTAATGGTAAAATTATTATTAATATTTGATATGATAAATTATACAAATAATTTTTAACTATACTTTTTTGATTCATTAGAATTTTCCTTTTTTTAAAAAATATTTTTTAAAGTATATCAAATTTATCTAATTTTAGCAATACATACAAAAATAAAAAAATCTTGCATTTTTTTATGCAAGACCATATTTTTTCTTAAATCTATCTGCTCTACTTCCTGCAGTATCACGTCTTGATAAGTTTCCTGTCCAGAATGGATGGCAGTTTGAGCATATATCAACTTTCATATCTTTTTTTGTTGAACCAACTTTAAATACATTACCACATGCACAAGTAATTGTTGTTTCATTGTATTCTGGTTGTATGTTTTTATTCATTTAATATCACCTCTTCTTCTATATTTTGGCGATTTCTGACCGCCAGATTTAAAAAGCTATTATATATTACCATAAAATTTAAAAATTTTCAAGCTATTTTATAACATTTTTTCCATCTTTTTCATATTTATATTGTTCTGCCATATATTTTGCAGATTCTAAAGCTTCTTTGTTAAAAGAAACTCTTCCAATAAGTTTTGCTATAATATTAAAAAGACAAGCAACAATTAATATAAAAATACATAATTTTTTCCATATTTTAGCTAACATATTTTCACTCCTTTTAATTTTTAAAACCTGCCTACTTTCTTATTATACTAATTTATAAGGCATTTGTCAAGAATTAAATTTTGCACTATTACTATAAAACATATACTTTCTATACATTGAAATATTAATAATTATATTAAATTACACGCCAGCTTAGCTAATTTTATTGCATCTTCTTTTGTTTGGCAGGTAGCAATAAAACCTGCATTATGGCAAAACATTGCTGTTTTAATTCCTGTAACTTCTTGCAATTTTTCTTCTCTTAGCCCTCTCCATTTAATAGGAAACAGTTTTCTATTTTCAAAGCTTCCAATTTCTAATGGTACAGCATAAATGTTAAATCCACCTCTTTTTGATGGAAATACTACAAAAATTATGTCTTTTGCTTTTTCTATTTTTGACTCTAATAAAAACTCTTTCCAAGGCATAAATTGGTCTAATATTAAAATTCCTTCTTGTGATTTTTGTATTGCTAATTCTACCTTGCTTTTTGCTTTTATTTTTGAAAATGTATCTTTTAAAAATTCATCAAAAATAATTTCAGCTAAATTTAATGCTTTTATAAATTTCTCATCACTTTCTGGAGATTCATCCCATTTTGGATTAAACAGACTTATTATATATGAAATATGGAAGTTTCTATATTCAGTATTTAATTTTGGAAGTTCTCCATTATCATTTGCATCTATAAATTGTATCAAATTTTTATCTATATATTCAAATGTGTAATCTATTTCTTCTACCCCATATTTTTCTAATAATTCTTTGCCAAATTCTTTCCAAATTAGACCACAAGAAGCATATTTTACACCATTTTCTCTTGCTCCATTTCCTCCTGGCTGATGGTGGTCAAATTTTTCTCCACCTATATCAAAAATTATTGCGCCTGTATTTATCTCTTCTGTAATTTCTGGTAATCTTAAAACTTTTATCTCTGGAATTATTTTTGATAAAATTAATAGTGCAAAAATTTCATCTGCGTGAAATGTTCCAGAATGCGTAATTAGGTTTGCTTCTTCAATATTTTTCGTAATATTAATATTTCTCATTATTTTCAACTCCTCTTGGGGACTTAGGTAACCGGTTCTTTTTGTCCCCCCAAAAACAAAGGAAATAGGAAGCTTTTTCCCATTTCCCTTTTAATTTATATTTTTATTATTCCACCTATTGTTTTGCTTTGTTCAGCATCTGGTAGCATTTGGCTTCCACCTGTAAGTACAAGTGTATCTCCTTTTTCTACAATTTCTTTTGCTTGTAATTTTTTAATTCCTTCTTCTATTGTTTTGTCTATATTTTCTTGTGATTCTACAAAAATAGGGTAAACATTCCAAGCTAAAGCTAATTGACGGAAAGTTCTTTTATTGTCTGTTATAGCAAGTATTGGACAACCTGCACCTAAACCAGATAGATTTCTAGCTGTATTTCCTGTTTTTGTATAACATACTATTGCATCTGCTTTCATTATTTTTGCTGAAACACATACTGAATATGCAACTTTCTTTTCAAATGTTGATAAATCAATATTTTCATTTTCATCAAATCTTTTCCAGTAATTTATTTCTGGTTCAACTCTTGAAGCTATTTTAACCATTGTTTGAACACATTCAACTGGGTAGTCACCTTGAGCACATTCTCCAGATAACATTATTGCACTTGTTCTATCATAAATTGCATTTGCAACGTCTGATGCTTCTGCACGAGTTGGAAGTGGTTGATGTGTCATTGACTCTAACATTTGTGTAGCTGTTATTGCAGGTTTACTAGCTTTATTTGTCATTTTTATAAGCTTTTTTTGAACAACTGGTGGTTCTGTAAAGTCTGTTTCTGTTGCCATATCTCCACGAGCTATCATTTGAGCATCTGCTAAATTCACTATTGTGTCTAAATTTGACAAACCTTCAACATTTTCAATTTTTGTAACAATTTGAATGTCTTTTCCACCATTTTCGTCTAAAACTTTTCTTACATTATTTATATCTTCTGCATTTCTTGCGAAAGAAACTGCAACAAAGTCATAATCATGTTCACAAGCAGTTTTTAAGTCTGCTATATCTTTTTCAGCTAATCCTGGAAGTCTGATTATTGTTCCTGGTAAGTTCATAGTTTTTCTACTTCCTAATCCATTTCCATGAACTACTGTAGTTACTATATCTTTTCCTACAACTTCATCAACTTTTAATTCGATTGCTCCATCATCTATTAGTATTTTTGTTCCTGGCTCAACATCTTTATATAATTCTTTGTATGTTACTGAAACTTTTTCTTCATCTCCAGTAATATCTTCATTAACTAAAGTGAATTTTTGACCATCTTTTAATTGAATTTTTGTATTTTTACCAGTATAAAGCATTCCTGTTCTGATTTCTGGTCCCTTCATATCTAATAACATAGGAATTGGTAAATCTTTTTCTTCTCTTAATCTTATTATTGTTTCAGATTTTTCTGATTGTTCATCCCAGCTACCGTGTGAATAATTAATTCTGCATACATTTAATCCTGCTTCAAATAATTCTTCTAATTTGTTTTCACTTGCTGGTCCAATTGTTCCAACTATTTTTGTTTTTCTTAATTGTTTCATTTTTTAAATCATTCCTTTCAAAGTTTTTTAACATATGTTATTATAACACAACCAAATATAATTATTCAAGTGGTTTTGCCATTTTTCTAGAAAATTTGTTACTCTGTTCTCAAAGCTATTACTGGGTCTTTTTTTGAGGCGGCTTTTGCTGGAATTAAGCCACCAATTAGTGTTAAAACTACACTTAAAATAACAAGTATTATTGCGTTTTTGCTATATAAAATAACATTTAATGGTATTTTTCCTGTAAAATGATGT
>CAMVKF010000045.1 GCA_947168035.1 uncultured Clostridia bacterium
TGCGTTTTTGCTATATAAAATAACATTTAATGGTATTTTTCCTGTAAAATGATGTAGTATTTTATTTATAATTGGTATAGCAAAATATGTTACTCCTATTCCAATACCTCCTGAAAGCAAACCTATTATAAATGTTTCACTATTAAATATTGATGAAATATTTCTTTTAGATGCTCCTATTGCCCTTAATATTCCTATTTCTTTTGTTCTTTCATAAACTGAAATATATGTTATTATTCCTATCATAATTGATGAAACTACAAGAGAAATTGAAATAAATGCTATTAATACATATGTTACTGCATTAACAATTGTTTTTACAGACCCCATAAGTATTCCTGTTGTGTCTGTATAGTTTATTTCTTTGTCATTCTCACCATTTGCTTTGACTTTTTCATTATAATTATTTATAAATTCTTTAAAATGTTCTTTTCCATCAAAACTTTTAAAGTAAAAAGAAATATATGTTGGTTCTTCTTTATCTTGGTATCCTAAACTAATTAAATTTGTTTTTGCATTAGCTTGAGTTTTTGAGACCATTGCTGTTACTATTCTTGTTATTTCTTCTTCTGTAAGCTTCATTTTAAAAGCACTTGCAATTTTATCTTGGTCAACATTAAAGCCTGAAGCTAAACTATTTGTTAAAGTATTTGTAAGTTCAGCTATTTTTTGCATAACACTTTTTTTAATTACAGCTTCTAACATTCCTTTTGCCATAGTATCAAAAGTGTTTTCAATCGCTGTACTATCATTGTAAGAAGATAGTACTTTATTTAATATTTCTTTATCTATTTTAATTTTTATCGAATTGTTTTGAGCATTTTGATTAGAATGTTCTTTTTCCAATTCTTGAATTTTAGAAATTACGGCTTGAACATCTCCTTCATTTTCTTCTAGCATTTTTTGATATTCTTCTGGAATTTTAGACATATCGCCTTGTACCAATGCCTCTGCAATTTCTTTATAGTTTATTGTTTCTCCTTGCTCTAATTCATTACTTAAATTTTTAATTTGTGTATATGCATTTATATATAATTGCAGCAAACTTTTTAATAGTCCAGAATACACTTTTTTTAAGGTATCTTTTAAAACATAATATTTTGTTTCAAGTTTTTTAAATATATCATCTGCTTCTTTAGTGGATAAATAAGTATCTACTAAACTATCTACATTCTCTATTTCTATCTCTTCTGGAATTGAGTCAAACATTCCTTTTTGTAATTCTTCAAAACTATTTATTAAGTCATTTTTTACAGGAGCAGTATCTGTACTTATTGAATTTACAATTTCTCCCATATAACCTTTTGTTTTGTTTTCTAAATCTTTTTGGTCTATTTTCATATTAAAAGCACTTGAAAGTTTATTTGTATCTATACTTATTAAATCTTGAAAATCTAAATCCAAGTTGCCTTTTGGGGCATCAAATCTTGTGTTTGACAAAACATCTACTTCTTCATTTGCAAGCTGTTTTTTTACAATCTCAGTTTCTGCTGAATAATTTATAATATATTCTATTAAATCTTTTGTGTATGAAACTCCTGGATTTAAAGCATTTGAGTTTACTCCTTCTTTTGCAGTTACAATTCCTACTATTTTTAGGTTAATTGAATTTTCGTATAAATTTGCCATAAATTCTTCATTTTGGGACATATCTTCATAAATATTATATTTTTCATTATATTTATAAAAGTCTGCTGGCATTATTAATTTAAGCTCTGTATTTAGCAATTCTTCATATGTTAAATCTTTTGGAGTATTGCTTAGTTCAACTTTTTCTCCTGACATTATTTTGGTTACAATATCTGTTAATTCTTCTACAGGTCTTATTCCAAGCGAATAAAGTAAATAGTCTGAAACTGTCGTTCTATCTGCTAAAACAATTATCATTTCATCATAATTTTGAGGAAGATGACCTGCTAAAATATCATACGAATTATTTATTACTTCTCTATCATCCATCATTTGTGAATAGCTTGATCCAAAACTCATTCCGCATACCGCATTCCAGATCCAAATGAAGATTCGAATAAATCTAATGGATTTAGTTTTGATATTTTTTCTTCATTTTTTGTATATATTGTAGGCTCTACACTATACCCATTTTGAATTGAACTTATATCATTTTCTACTTCTTTATAATTTTTATCTAAATACTCTTTAAAACTTTTTAGGTCATTTGTACTTAAACTATCTAACATTTTGGTAATATATTGCTCTTCTTTTAATCCGTCCCTTTCTTCACTAGAGTTTTCTTGTGTTGTCATCGAAAGCAAAGCTGATGCAATATCTGTACTTTCTTGCATTATAGTTAACGGGTAAGATGTTAAGGTTTCTTCTTGAATACCATCTACATATGCTTGAAAACCATTAGATACAGCAAGAACTAGTGCAATTCCAATAATTCCAATAGACCCTGCAAACGAAACTAAAATTGTTCTTCCTTTTTTAGTTAATAAATTATTTAAACTTAATCTAAATGCTGTAAAAAGCTTCATAGAGGTTCTTTTTAATTTATTTGTTTCAATTTTTGCATCAATTTCGTTTTCTTTTATTGGGTTTGAATCATGTGTAATATTGCCATCTAAAATATTTATAATTCTGCTTGAATATTTGCTTGCTAGCTCTGGGTTATGTGTTACCATTATAATTAATTTGTCTTTTGAAATTTGTTTTAAAATTTCCATAACTTGAATACTTGTTTTTGTATCTAGTGCACCGAGTAGGCTCATCTGCTAAAATTATGTCTGGATTATTAACTAATGCTCTTGCAATCGCAACTCTTTGCATTTGCCCACCAGATAGCTGATTTGGCTTTTTATAAATATGTTCTTTTAGCCCAACATCTTCTAAGGCCTTTATTGCTCTTTTTGTTCTTTCTTTTTTAGAAATTCCACCTATAGTTAAAGCAAGTTCAACATTTGATAAAACAGTTTGGTGACTTATTAAATTATAGCTTTGGAAAACAAAACCTACTTTATAGTTTCTATATGAATCCCAATCTCTATCTTTAAAATCTTTAGTAGATTTACCATTTATTATTAAATCTCCTGAGGTATATCTATCTAAACCTCCAATAATATTTAATAATGTAGTTTTTCCACATCCACTTGCTCCAAGTATAGATACAAATTCTGCTTCTCTAAATTTTAAACTTATACCTTTTAAAGCGTGAACTTTCTCGCTTGCTGTTCCATATTCCTTGGTAATATTTTTTAATTCTAGCATAAAATTTCCTTTCTTATATATTATAAGACAGGTAAAACCTGCCTCTATATTTTGCTACTTTGAAAAAAGTCCGTTTAAACCAATTTTTTATTTTTACAAAAATTGAATCTTTGTACTCTGCCAAAGTTATAGTATTCTCTACTTTTTCCACTTTAGATTCTTTATTTTTAAATATATTATCTGGATTATATTTTTTACGCATTTGAGCTTGATATTTCTTTTCATTTTCTGCTAAAGCTTTTTCTAAAATTTTCTTTTCTTCAGGAGTTGCCCAATATTCTGATTCTATCATAGCAAGTAAACCCAATGTTTTACTAGAAAAAGTTTCTCCCTTAAAATCTTTTGTTTCATCTAATTTAAAAATATAATTTTTATCTTTGTTTTGTTCAAAAAAATTCAGTAATTTTTTTGGAATTTTATTTATATATTCTTCTCCCATATGTTTTATTATTTCTAATATTTGAACATATGCTTTTTCATAGGTGTCTATCATTTGCGGCTCCATAGTTTATTCCTTCTTTCTCTATTCTGGCTAAGATTGAGCTTTTTCTCCTTTTTCGTTTCCTTTTTCCATAGCTTTAAATAAATGTTGTTCTGCATTTTCTTTATCTGATTTTTTAGCCTCAAAAGCTAATGCACGTGCTTTATCTTTTGGAGTATGTCTTTCTACAGTTGCATCTATTGCTAATTCATCAATTTTTTCAAAAAAATGTGATGCCTCTCTTAATCTTGAAATAGCTACGGTACAATAATAAAACAATTGCATATTATCATGTTCTTTTTGTTCGGCTACAGTTGCTACTTTTTTAATTTCATTTAATAAAATTTCAGAGATATTATTTGGCTCCTTTTCTAAAGCAGAGTTTCCATCTTTTAAGTAGGTGTCATATCTACTGTTTAGTTGAAACCCCTTTGGATCATAGCATACAGTTAGAAGAGTACCTAACACAATACCAGCATCTATTCCAAATTCACATCTTTCAAACAAAGTATCTAATTCTAAAAATATCTTTTCACTTCCTTGTTCCTTGCTTATTTTAGTCTTATCAGGTTCAATATATACTATAAATTCATTCCATTGATATACACTTCTTTTAATTAGCATTCCTTTTGGTTGTGCAATAGGTTTTTGTTTTAAGCATTGTTTTTTTATATTTTCAACAATACCTTTATATTTTTCATAGTAACTACTATCTTTTGGTTGTTCCATCTTTTCCTCCCTCTATGCTATTTAATATTTTCTAAATAATTTTTTAAAAAATTAATTCTTTTATTTACATCTTGAACCGCTGTATTAGTCCAGTTAATTACCATAGCTTAATCTCCTTTATTAATTCCTCAGTTGAAAGACCTTTATTAATTTGACTATCTTTTATTCCTTCTTGAATTTTTATTCTTATGTATATAGCTTCTAAGATATCATCAAAAGATGCTGTATCTGGAAGTGTACTTGTAACTTCCATTACTAATTCTTTTATCATAGAAATCTCTCCTTACTCTATATTTGCTTTATTTAGCTTATTATATGTGTTTTTTAATATTTCATATCTATAATTTATCAATTTTTTATAAAAATTCTTCCTTATATTTGTAATACATTGTATTTCATCTACAAAATTGTTGATTTCTTCAATATCAATATTTTCAAAATTTCTTTTGATAGCATTGTTACATTCTTCATTTTGGCAGTTTTGTATGTATGACATGTAATTTATTTTTTTACCATTTTCTTTTATACAAGAATAGCAATTTATCGCTAAATTTTTGACTTCTATTTCATTTATTTTTTCTATATCTGCATCTTCTAATATTGGATTTAAACATGAACCACAATCATAAATTGGTGCAAATTGCGCCTCTTTGCTATTGTTATTAACTAAAATTCCCCAATTTCCATTGTGTCTATCTGTATTTCCTATTAAGCTATCAATAACAAACATATCCCAAAACTTTTCTTTAATATTATCATTTAATATAATATTAATTTGAGTCATATTTTTTATTTCTGCTATAACTTCCAATATATCGGTTAATTCTGTTTCGATTTTTTTATCTGGATTTGCACTTAAAGCTAAATTTTCAAATTCATATAAGATGTGATTTGCGTCTGTAAAATCCTCACATGCACATACAACTTTTTCTTTTCCATTATACGTATATGTTCCAAGAATAGTATTTTGTGTTTCAAATTTAGCCATTTTAAACACATTACTTCCAATATATTCGGAAAATGCATTATTTATATAAGAAATATTCCTATTTTTTTCACGAACCGGATCTGGGAATTTTACTAAATATCTTTTATTATTATAAATTAAAGTTTTTTTCTTTTCCGATCCTTTATAACTATTTAATTCTTCTTGTGCATCAGAAAAATTAATCATAATAAATTTTCTCCTCTTTTTATGCCTAATTTATTTAATACATTTTCTTCTTTTTCGCGCATTTGCTTTTTGTCTTTTTCTTCCATATGGTCATATCCTAAAAGATGGTAAAAGCTGTGTACTACCATATAACTTAGCTCTCTTTCAAATGTATTTTCATACTCTATTGCTTGTTCTTTTATTCTAGGAATTGAAATTACCATATCCCCTAAAACATCTTGTATTTCAGACTGTTTTCTTTCTTGTAGTTCTTCTTTTTCAAACATTGGGAAAGAAAGCACATCTGTTTCTTTATCAATATTTCTATATTGTTTGTTATATTCTCTAATATGTTCTGGAGTTGTAAGTACTATATTTACATACAAATTTGAACTATCTAAATTTTCTATTTTAAAACATTCTCTTATTGCTTTACTTATAATGCTTTCGTATTCAGCGTTTTCCTCAATATCTAAATAGTTAATTTCATATAACATTTTAGCTTGCCTTTCTTTCTTGTAAATTTCTTAAATCTATATCTGATGTATAATCTCCATATGATGCAAAACCTTTTAATTCTCTCATTGCACCATAATCTACTAATTTTCTTTTATAGTATCTTAATAACTTGGTATAATCAAAAGTTTCGTTTTTAATTTTTTTAATATCATCTTTTATAAATAATACTTCTTTTTTCTTTATATATTCTATAAAGTTTATATCTTTTAATTTTGTTATATTTTGATATTTTGCCCAGAATTTTTTAAATTCTTCTCTTTGCTCATTTGTTTCAAAATAAACCTTTGTTGAAAGTAGTTTTATATTATAGTCTTCTATTAAACTCATTAGCATATTATATGCTTTTTCTCTTTTTGTTGCAATTTTGGTATCTTGTACTAAACATCTAGCATCTTTTAAAAGCTTCATATAGCATTGTTCTGCAACTGTTAAAGGTAAACTATGTGTAAATAACTTTCTGCTTATTCCTAGGAGTAACATATTTTTTTCAATTGTATCTCTTTGGTCTAATTTTCCCACTTCAAATGCCTCATAATATTCATAATCTTTTCTTATTTCTTGTATTTTTTTATTTTCTGCATTTTCTGCTAAATTAAACTTAACTGGCAAAATATTTTCTATGTAATCATTAAGTGTTTCAAATATTTTTAAATAAACCCATTCTTTTTTTACATCATATTTTGTGGTTGTATCTGCAAGTTTAATAGAATAGTTTTTTAATATTCCTTTATACAACCAATCCATTTTATTTATGTAAAAACTATTAAATTTTTCTATTATTTTATCTTTGTTTGAATTTTTTACTGTTTCATTATCTAATTCTATTAAGAATTTTTGTTTTCTAAATTTATACTCTACATATTCATTTTCTTTAAGTGCAACTACACCATAATATTTTGATAATGCTTTTTTTTCAAAATCAGTTGCTGTATTATTTTTTACTTTTTTATATATAGAATCCATAACATATTTGTCTAATGCTTCTAAATAAGCCTCATATGTTACATCATATTTTTGCTCATATTCTTCTTTATTTTCTTCTGCTTTACAAGAGTGCTCAAATGCTTTTACCATTGAACTTCTTTTAACACTAATTAGCATACCATTTAACCCTAACTTAGTAGGTATTAATATTTTCGAAAGTGTATTTGACAATTTATTTAAAAATGACCTATTTGCTCCTGTTATTTTTAAACTTGTTTCTTCCATATGGCATCTCCTATCTCACTATAGTTTTTTCAGTTGTTTTTTTTACGTTTTAATTCTATAACAAAACAAAAAAAATAGCAATATAATTTTGCTATTTTTTTATTTTTTTAAATCAAAGTATCATCATTTGTTATCCAATCATTTACATTTTCAACTCTATAGTCTGTTTTAGTATCTCTCATTACTACTTTTTCTATTCCACTATTAATTATCATCCTTTTACAAAGTGTGCATGGATAATTGTCTTTTACATATTCTCCATTTCTTTTGTTAATACCAACTAAATATAAGGTTGAACCTATCATATCTCTTCTATTTGCACTAATTATAGCATTTTGTTCACTATGAACAGCTCTACAATGTTCATAGCCTGCTCCACTTAGTTCTGTTTTTTGTTTTCTTGTACAATACCCTAAATCTAAACAGTTTTTTCTTCCTCTAGGGCTTCCTGTATACCCTGTTGAAATAATTTCATCATTTTTTACAATTACACTTCCATAATTATTTCTTATACATGTACCTCTTTCTGCAATTGTTTCTGCAATATCTAGATAATAATTTGTTTTATCTACTCTTTCCATAATTTATTATTCCTTTCTATTGGTATAACTTTTAATTATTTTAACATAACATAATTGAAAATACAAGCGTTCACATTTATATTCCCTTATTTTCCCCTATGTTTTCTTCCACATAATATATTATAGTTACTGTGACTGAATTTGGGCTTTCTTGTTTTTTTATGTCTTTTGAAATTATATTATCATTATTTTGTATTTCTTCTTCTAAACATTTAGATAATTTTTCTATTCCTATTTCTAATGCTTCTTCTTTTGTATATGTTAAAGTTTGCTTTTCTTGTTCTATGTTTGTAATCTTTCTTAAAGTTAATGGAATATACCAGTTTTTGAATAACTTTGCCTTTTTTTCATTAACTTCGGTTTTGTACAGTTCAAATTTTGGTTTAGAAAAGTATAATTTTATAGGAAAATTGTTAATAATTACCTCATATTGATTTTTAATTTTTCCAGTATCAATATAAACATCTTTTTTTAAATATACCTCTTCTGTTTTTTCATATTTGACTTTTGCTAATACTTCTCCTAGACTATGAAGATACCTTCTACCTGTGTATTTTCCATCCATATACCCTGCAATTAAAATATCTCCTTCATTTACCTCATCTCCCAGGTTTACAAGTGCTGTTCCATTTTGTGCAGTAATTTTTGTTATTGTTCCTGGTTTAGTTGCAACAATATCACAATATTCTGTATTATCTATTATTTTAGGCTTTTCATCTGCTTTTACAATATCAACTTTAACATTTGTACCTTCTATATCTATTCCAACCCACGCAATATCGTTTCTATTTAACCTTAAATTGTTTACAATTTCCCCTGTATTAATCTTACTTTTTAAAACACCTCTTTTTAACCCTATATTTTCTAAGTCTTCTTCTATATGTTCAATCTCTAAACCATCTTCTATTTTTATTTCTATATTCCAAACATATCTTGAACTTATACAAATAGCGCATATTATAAAAATTAGAAATAATAGAAATAATTTTCTTTTTTTATACCTATGTAATAAAAACGGAATTCCTCTCTTTTTTAATATTCTTACTTTACAATTAGTCTTTTTAGCTAATTTAGAAATTCTTTTAAAATCATTTATACCAATATTTAAGTACAGTTTTACTCCATTTTGCCTTTTTAAATTCCATATTAATATTTTTTTATTTGTACATATATTTATAAATTTTTCTATGTAGTAGCCTTCAATTTCTATTCTTACATACCCAAAAATAAGTATTAGAAGCAATTTTACAAGCATATTCACCTAACCTCTTACATTAAAATTTACTATATACCCTATTAGTCCGCCAAATCTCGTCGGGGTAGGACATTTTCTTTTTCCAAGTTTTCAAAAGAAAAGTACTGCCCCTCAAGTTTGGCTAATTTTTGCCAAAATTTGCAGAGTAGTAGCTTTTATTCATCTACAAAACGCTCTAATTCTATAGAATCTATTTTTCCTATTATTTTTAAATTATCTTCTGTCATTTTTTCTAATTTTAAATTTATTCCATGTATGTTTATAACACCTATAAAGATATTAATTCTTACATAATAATCTTCATATTCAATAATTCCTTTGTAATTTTCTATTATCATATCTTCAAATCCAGTTATTATTATATTTGGAATATTTGAATAAATTTCTTTTGGAATCTCTAAAATATCATTTAATCTTTTTCTTTTTTTCATCGTATCTCCTTTTTCCATCGGGGACATTGGTACCGGTTCTTTTTGTCACTGTGACATTGGTGCCGGTTCTTTTTGTCACGGTGACATTGGTGCCGGTTCTTTTTGTCACTGTGACATTGGTGCCGGTTCTTTTTGTCACTTTTTAAATTCATCTAAACTTTTAAATTCATACCCTTCACTTCTTGCCTCATCTATAATTTGCCCCATTATTTCTGAATTTGTTTTAGAGGTTGAATGCAAAAGCATTACTTCTCCATTATGAAAATTTGACTTTATTTTGTTTATTGCATCTTGGGTGCTTGGCTGAGAATCTTCATTCCAGTCTACATATGCAAAAGACCACATTACTGTTTTAAAGCCTAAATCTTGTGATAATTTTAGAGTTCTTTCACTAAATTCTCCTTTAGGTGGTCTTATGTATTTCATTTCATACTCAAATTTTTCATATAATGATTGGTTTAATTTCATAACTTCTTCTTTTATCTTTTCATCTGTTAAACTTGGCATGCTTTTGTGGTTTACTGTATGGTTTCCCACAATATGCCCCTCGTCAATCATCCTTTTTACTAATTCAGGTGATGTGTTTAAATAATGTGCGGTTATAAAAAATGTTCCTTTAACATTTTTTTCTTTTAAAACATCTAAAATTTTAGCTGTGTAACCCGCCTCATAACCTGAATCAAATGTTACATAAATTATTTTATCATTTGCATTTCCAATTGCTATTCCATTATATTTTTCTATTAGTTCTTTATTTTGTGCTCCTAAATCTGGTTGATTATGGTTATCATTTCTTTTTATTCCCCACTCTATTTTTTTATCTATAAGCGCACTTCCGGGTTTTAATTGTATCTTCTATATTTGATTTGTTAGTTGCAATTGTTAAAACTAAAATACAAAAAAATACTCCTAAAATAAAAATTACTTCTTTATAATAAGTTTTAAACATATTCATAGTTAGTCACATTCCTTCCTAAAGACTTAAAATCAGTTTGGAAAAGAATTATTTTTCAAACTTAATCTCCTCATAATTTTATGTGGGTTGATCTTTTATTATTACAAAAGAAACCAGGTGTTTTTGCAAAATTTCAAAAACACCTGGTCTTAAATAATCAATATCCTATATAATTTCTTATTTCTTCTTGAACTTCTTCTATTTTTCTATCTGTTTTAATATTTATAACATTAATATTAGGATATTTTTCTTTTATTTCATCTGCCATTTTTAAGTATTCTCTTTGTTGAGAAATACTATTTTCTATACTAAATCTTGAATTTTCGAATAAAGCTTTTCCTCCTCTGTTTAACCTTTTAGCAAAAACCTGCTCATTTTCAAGATATAATGTTATATAATAAATATCAAAATCTAATTTGCTAAATCTTTCTAATAAATTATTATATACTTCTGTAAATGAATATTCTTTTTTACCTAATCTACAATATATTTCTTCTGTAAAAAAAGTTCTATCAAATACTAAGTTTATACTTGTATTTTCTAAATTTTCTATATAATCTAGCAATGTTTCATACATTTTTTTTGCTTTGAATAATCCTGTTTTTGTCATATCAGATGTTCCACAAAGCCTATATAAGTTTGTATAACTTAGTGAATACCTAATATAATCTGTAAATGTAGTCTTTCCTGCTCCTTGTGCTCCTTCGACAATTATTAATTTTGAATTTGCCATTTTTGCTCCCTTTCCTTTCTCTACCTACAAAATTTTAGCGTAAAATTGTAATTTTTTTTATATATTTTTTATAAATGCATTATATATTTAAAAATTAAATTTGTAAACAAAAAATAAAAAAATATTCTAATTTCAGGCATACAGTTACATTATTCACTTATCTGATAAATTAAAATTTATTATACTATGTCGAATTTTGTCGAACCAGCAATTTACCCTTAAAATTTAAAAATATATGAAAAATAAATAAAAAGCCTC
>CAMVKF010000046.1 GCA_947168035.1 uncultured Clostridia bacterium
AGAAAAAAGTATAGAAATTTGTGGATTTTTCCACTTTTTCTATACTTTTATTTTATTATAATACAGCAAGTTCCAAGTAAACATACTAGCCTAAAATTTGAATGTTGTTTCCAAATTTTAGGCTATTTTTTTGGCTATTGTTCAATTTTTTGTTTCTATATTCATTGGTACTGTAGATGGATACACTAAAAAGGTTGGGCATCAAGTTCAACTCTATTTTGGACTTAAAAAATAGAATTATTATGTTTTTCAATAACAATTCTATTATAAGTTTATATAAATCAAAAGTGGCAAAAAAGACCCGGTCCTAATTGCAAATTGCACTTTTCATAAATGGTATTTTAAGCCACTTTACATTTTTTACCTATAAATGAAATTCCATAAGTTAGTATATTTTTAACTCCATCTAATTCTAATTCTTTATAATATTCTTTATTTTTAATTTGTTCTTTTCCTTGCTCAGCTTTTTTACTTAAATCTTCATCTTCTTTTGCTAACTTAAATTCAACAACTATTCCTACACTTCTATCATATTTTTCTATCATTATATCAAATCTTCCTTCTCCTGCTTCGCGATTCGATTTTACTATATATTCTCTATTTAAAAAATTTACAAATAGACCTAACATATAGCCGTGGTAAAAATTCTCGTGTTCATCCATAAAAGACATACTTTGAAGTGCTTGGTTTAATATTTTTTCTATTTTTTCTTTTTCTTCAGCTAGTATTGCTTTTGATAAGAAATATAAGTTTTGACTTGGCATTTTTGCATCTTCCGATGTCCATTTTGATATTATATCTGTATATACTTTTTTTACTTCTGCATTTGGTATTTTTACTTTTACATATCCTGTAACTTCAAACTCTGATTTATCACATATTGTTAAATAACCTGAAAATAACAAAAAGTTTCCTATTACATTTACTGCATCTGCTGAAGCAGCTGCATTTAAATCTAAAAATGTTACTTTCTCATTAAATTGTATAGTAACATCTTTTCCTAATATTAATCTTTCTAGCATTTCGGAGGTTTTATCTCTCGAAACTTCAAAAAGCTCTCTTAAAAGCTCATCTGCGCTTGTATTTATCCAATATGGATACAAGTCTCCTCTTTCTGCATAATTTAGAATACTCCACGGATTGTATATTTCTTGAGTACCAAAAGTATAGCCATCATACATTTTTTTTACATTTGGCGTTAATTCAAATCCAAAATGTTTTAACAAATCTGATGTTTCTTTTTCATTAAAGCCAAAATATTCATCATACAAATTGTCCACTAGTGTATATACTGATACATTATTTAAGTCACTAAATATACTTTCTTTACTTACTCTTAAAATACCTGTCATTACTGCAAATTTTACACTATCATTTGTTTTTAAAGCATTTCCAAATAAGTTTTTTATAAAACCTATTACATCATTATAAAAACCTCTTGTATATCCTGTTTGTATTGGTACATCATATTCATCTATTAAAAGAAGAACTTTTTCATTGTAGTATTTTTCCAAAAATTGTGATAATTTTTCTATGGATGATTCACACTCTTCAATCTTTGCTTCTTTTCTTAAAATTCGCTCATAAAATTCTTTTTCTCTTTCATTAAGAGTATCTAAAAGATATGCCTTTTTTTCGTATTCCATTGCAATTCTATCTTTTATTATTTCATACATATGCTCCCAATCGTTAGATTTTAGGCTCTTAAAATTAAGCTTTATTACAGGGTATTTTCCTTGTTCTTTGCTATATTTACTTTTATTTATATATAGACCTTTAAACAATTTTTTATTTTTTTCTTTTTTCTCTACATTAAAAAATTCATCTAATGTTGAAATCATAAGGCTTTTTCCAAATCTTCTTGGCCTTGGAAATAATGTAACATAAGCTCCTCTATCTATTAACTCTTCTATTATTTTTGTTTTATCTACATAATAAAAATCACCTTCTATTATGTCTTTAAAATTGTCTCTTCCTATTGGTAATTTTTTCATTTGGCTTTCACCTCCAACATTTTCTATAAATATTGTACTATATACATAAGAAAAATGCAAGAAACTTCTTGCATTTTTGTAAATAACAATTCTATGAAAGAAGGACCCAGATTTCGACTCTAGGTCCATAAGGAGTGTTTTGTTTACATAATAATTTACTTTTATCTTAGTTCAAAATCTATTCCTTGGTCTTTTTTAGCTTGACTTGCTTCTACTAACTGGACATTAGATTTTAGACAAACTAGCGGGCGGAACCCATAGCTAGTGGTGCTATAGCCGTAAGAGTTCACGTCGCCGTTGCTGCAGTACACATACATAACGTCGTTAGCGCGACCGGCCGACGGAGAAGCAAGCCAAAAATGCTCTGAACTTGTATTTGGTCTATAAAGCTGATTTATTGCTGTAGAAGTATCATTAGCATTATATGCTGCAATAGAGCCACTTCCTGAACTCCAATCCCAAGCTGGTGTTTCTAATGTTGCATTCCATACTTTGTAACCATAAGTATTATTATCTTTTTTAAATGCTTGTGTACTTAGCCCTGCTCCTTCTGCGTGAGTTTGTGTATATGAATTGCAGAACATCTCTACTGATGGTCCTCCAATTGCATATTGTGCATATTTTGAATCCATAAACATTTCCCAAGCGCTTGTATCTAACATTGAGGCTACTGCTATTGCGTGAGTTGCTCCACCTCCTGTGGTGCTTGTTCCATAACCTTTATCATAATAATCTTTATTTAATTTTTTTAATGTTGCAATATTTGCGTGTTTTAATATTTTTATTCCTGTACTTGTATTATTTGTACTATCATCAAGAATTCCTGTTGAATATCTTGTAAATATACCCTCTGATGTATTTCCTCCAAATTTAGCATTCCAATCACTTGCTCTCATTATTCCGTTGTTTGGAAACATACTAGTAGAAGTTATTGTTGAAGGTACTGCTATTCTACTATCTGATATTAGATATATATTATTTTCATCTGCATAAAATATTTTCCATTTTCCTTTATTTGCTCCACTACTATTTGTTAAACTTGTTGTAATTGGTACTGGGTAATCTACTACTTTTCCATAAAAGTTAGAATAATAGCTTACTTTTTCAGCTTTTGCAGCTGCTAGTGCTTCTGCATCTTCTGCATCTTCTATTTTTTTATCAATTTTAGCTATTTCTGCTTGTATTTCTGATCCTAATTTACTTCCTGCTGTGTCTGTATATAATGTTGCATCTTGGCTTTTGTGAAGGATTATTTTATATTGTACCTTTCCTTCCTCTTTTGGAACTGCCACACCATCTACTGTTCCTGCTGTTCCTTTGTCTATTTTTGGATCAGTATATGTTATTTTAATTGTTCCTGCAGTACTTCCATCTACTGCCCATTTGCTTCCTGTTTGGTTTGCTCCTAAGTCATTTGCAACTATTGTAGCTAGTGCAGTTGTTTCATCAGAACCAGTTGGGTCATAAGTTCCACTTTTTACAGTTTTGGCTGATATTTCAGCTTTTACTGCCATATAGGCTAATTTTACTTGTTCTTCTGCGCTGTAATATGCATTTGATGTGCTTACTTTTGAGGCATTGGTTATTATTCCATTGTCTCCTGTTAGCATTTGAATTGATACTGCAGCTAAAATTAATAACACAATGATTGTGACAACTAACGCAATTAGTGTTATTCCTGAATTTGAAGAATTTTTTCTTGTTTTGTTTTCAATTTTTGATTTTTCCATTTTTTTAAATCATCCTTTCTCATATGTTTTTTGTTGGCGAAAAATTCGCCCCTACAGCGTTTTATATTAATTTTGTGTGAATTTTGCGGGCGTATAAATACGCCCCTACGGTATTTTAAATTTATTTTGTACTAGGTTGTATAAGTAAATTATTTGTATTTTTGCTAAAAATATACTATTCTTTTGTTATATTGTTACAGTCTTTATAATAAAAACTGTAAAATATGATTTATTGTGGTAAAATATTTGTATATTAAGCAATTGGAGCTGTAAAAAAGTTACACTATATTATGTTTTTTTGCTTTTTTACAACTAACACGACTAAATTATATAATAAATATAATATAAAATCAAGAAGAAATTTAAAAAAATGGAGAAAAATTTTATGATAAGTAGAAAATACAATAATAAGTCCAATGTGGTTGGTAGTGTTATAGAAAAATTAAGAAAGTCACAAAAAATGTCTAGAGAAACTTTATCTAATAAGCTTATGATGTTGGGTATTGATATTAATAGAGATGGAATTTATAAAATAGAAATAGGTAAAAGAATAATTAAGGATTTTGAATTATCTGCATTTTCTATTGTTCTAGATTGTGAAGAAACAGAGATTTTAAAAGATTTTAAGGTAGATTTAATAACAAACCGGAGCTTTAATAAAATAGTACTTTATTTAATTAAAAAAATAAAGTACTATTTTTTTGTGGGTTGAAAAATATTTTAAATTCCAAAGATTTAAGAACTTTAGGTATTTCATTGTTACTATTCAGCCTTAATTAATATATATTTTAGAATGGAGTGCGTAAGGCGAGCAACCGAAGCGTAAGCGAAGGGCGACTGGAGCAATCATCTTATGCGATCTCAAAATATAAAAATTTATTTTTATATTTTGAGATAAGGAAGATTGCGACACCAAACGTAATGATAAAATATATATTAATTAAGGCTGAATAGTAACATTTTATTTATATTTTATCAAGTTGTTTGCTATGTTTTTCACCTAAAAAATATGCTAGAGTGAAATAGTATGAGTCCATTTGGAAGTGAAGTCTCATTATATGCTTAAGTTTTTCGTTTTGTTCTTCGGATAACTCTTCTTCAAATTCTTCAATAGATTCAGCAAATTCATTGTCTTTTTTGTTAAAGTCTGTAACTTTGTTTAATAAGTCCATTTTGTTTTCTACTAAACTTGATATTGCTTCTACTGTTTCTTTATCGAATATATTCCCAAAGTCTACCATACAAATACATCCTTTCTTTTAAAAGAATAAAAGTTTGATATAATATCTAAAAAACAAAAACATTACAATTAATTATGTACTATATAAGTCCGCCAAATCCACGCCTAGATAGGACATTTTCTTTCTGCGCCACTTGCTCGAAAGAAAAGTGCTATCCCTGCGTTTGGCTGTTTTGTGCATCAAAGAACTGTAACATATAAATGCCTGATATTACTTAACTTTTTGGATTTAAATTTATTATTTGTAATATAAAAAAGATTTATTCTGCTTGAAAAAATAAATTTTGAAATTAAAATATAATTCTATTATATTGTTTTTTAATTTTTTGTCAATAGAATTTTAAACATCATTTTGTATTATTTCAAAATCTATTTGTCTTAGCATTTTGTTTGCATCTATTACTTTTATTGTTACTTTATCTCCTATTTTGTAAATCTTTTTAGTGTTTTCTCCTACTAAGGTTTTGTTTTCTTCATTATAGTAAAAATACTCATCTCCCATATTTCTAAAGCCTACTAGCCCCTCTACTGTGTTTTCTAATTCTACAAACATTCCAAATGGAGTTATGCTAGATATCACACCTTCGTAAATTTCGCCAATATGAGATTCCATATATTCTGCTTTTTTCAGTTTTTCTGCATCTCTTTCAGCTTTTGTGGCTACTTTTTCTCTTTCTGAAGAATTTATTGCAGCTTGTTTTGCAAGTTCTTTGTATTTTTCTTTAAATTCTTCGTCCACATTGTAATTATGCTCTAAATAGTATGAAATTACTCTATGAATAAATAAGTCTGGGTATCTTCTAATTGGTGAGGTAAAGTGGCAATAGTATTTTCCTGCAATTCCAAAATGTCCTAAATTTTCTTCGCTATATCTTGCAAGTTTTAAAGTTCTTAAAATTAAGTTAGATACTACCTTTTCTTCATCTTTTCCTTTGACCTCTTCTAAAATTTTTGCAAATGCTTTTGGGTGAATTTTGTCTTTATTTGCTTTTATTTTTAAGTTCATATTGTATAAAAACTTATTTGTTTCTTTTATTTTATCCATATCTGGCTCTTCGTGTATTCTATATACAAATGGTGCCTCTAGCCAATAAAATTTTTCTGCAATTACTTCATTTGCAGTTAGCATAAATTGCTCTATTATTTCGTTAGAAAAACTGGTTTCATATTTATGAACATCTATTGCAAAACCGTCTGTATCTAGCTCTATTTTACTTTCTGGTATATCTAAATTTAAATAACCCTTTTCATACCTTTTTTGCTTTAAAATTTTGGCTAGTTCAGCCATTTTGTCAAATTCTTCAATATAATCTTTATATTTTTCTAAAATTTCTGTGTTTTTCCTATCTATAATTTCTTGTACATCTTTATAATTCATTCTTTTTGTTACATTTATTACAGATTTATATGCTTTAGAATCTATTACATCACCATTATTGTTAATTTTCATAGAACAGCTTAGAGCAAGCCTATCTTCTCCCTCATTTAAACTACATATTCCATTTGAAAGTTCTCTTGGAAGCATTGGTATAACACGACCTAGCATATATATACTTGTCCCTCTTAAATATGCTTCTTTATCTAGAATGGAGTCTTGTGTAACATAATTGCTAACATCTGCAATATGAACATTTAAAATATAGGTTCTATCTTCCAACTTTTCTACACTTACTGCATCATCTAGGTCTTTTGCATCTTCCCCATCTATTGTAAAAACTATATTTTTTCTTAAATCCACTCTATTTTTTATTTCTTCTTTTTTTACTTTATTTCCTTTAGATTTGGCTTCTTTTTCTATAATTTCTCCAAATTCGCTAGGTAACCCATATTCTTTTATAATAGATAACATATCTACACCTGCTTCGTTTGGCCTACCTAATACTTCTATTATTTTACCTTCTATGTGTTTTCCATCTTGCTTGTTAATTAGTTCTACTAATACTTTGTGGTTATTTCTTGCTTTACCAAAATTATTTTTTGAAATAAAAATGTCTGTTCCAAAAGTTTTATCATCTGGAATTACAAATCCATAATTTTTATTATTTTGAAAAGTCCCAACTAATGTATTTTTACCATGTGAAATTATTTTTACAATTTTTCCTTCTTGGCTTTTTGCATTTTTATCAAAATCTAGAAGCTTTATTAACACATTGTCCCCATTTAGTGCATTAGCAGAATTTTCTTTTGAAATATGAATTTCTTTCTCCTCTTCTTCTACCTTTACAAACCCAAAGCCTTTGGCATTTCTCCTATATGTTCCTTTTAAGTATTTTTCGTCATTTATTCTATACCTATTTTTTCTGTTTTTTACAATTTTTAAGTCTTGCTCTAATTTGTTTAAAATATTTATTAATTCTTCGTGCCTATTTTTAGGTATGTTTAATACAATTGCTATTTCTTTAGCTTTCATAGGAATATATTCTTTATCTTTCATAAAATTCAAAATAATTTCTTCTTGGCTTTCCATAAAAAATCCTCCACATTTCCTTCCTGATTGTAGGTATTTTTCAAACTAATACCAATATGCTAATTTAAGAAATGAATTAATAAGTTTTGCTTGTTCTTCTAAATCTTCATTTTTTTCATTTTCAAATTTTTTTGCTTCTATATTTCTAGATTTTAAAGTCCATAAAAATGCCTTAAATTTTGGAAATCTATTTATATTCTCTTGCATATAATATAATAAATTACATAAATTTTTGTATAAATCGCTTTTATTTGATTTTTCTTTTTCGTATTTTTCAGGATTTGCTATTAATTCAAATGGTTTTGCTATTTTTAATCTGTAATTTTCTTCTTCAAATGTTTTTAAAAAATTTTCATAACTTTCGCAAAAAATTCTATACATTGTATTTCTCCCTAAATATTTTTAATTTTTTTAAAAATTCATTCTTTTTGCTTAAAAATAAATCTTCTCTATCTATTACTTCTTTTATAATTTCGTTTAATAATACTTTATCACATTTTGGTATAATTTGATTTAAATCTTCTATATCTTTTTCAGCTAACCTTATAATTTTACTTACAGCTACATCTTCTTTTGATAGTATGTATACATTTATATATTTAAATTCATCTAATTTAATTGCTCTTTTTGTATATGTTGGAGAAAGTATTGTACTTTGATATTCTAACATATCATAATCTCTTAATAATGCAAATGCTTTACCATATTTTGAAGGATACCCTAAATCAACAAAGTCAATATCAAGTGTTGCTCTATTAGTATATTCTCCCAATATACATGCACTTCCACCTATTATATAAATATCAAATGGCTCTAATTTAAATAATTTTGTAACTTCATCCATTTGGTGTAATACTTCTATTAAATTTTCTCTAATCATATTTACCTCTTTATTAATCTTTTTTTGCTGTAGAAATTTGATGTTTTTTTGCCCTGATTTTTCACTCTTAGCTTACCATAAAATGCCAATTTTTTCAATGGCTTTATAAAAAATCATCTTGAAAGTATTTTAAAGTTATGTTATTATAGCACTAGTTAAAAAGAAAGGAATTTTGTTTATGGTTTTAGGAATTGTTGCAGAATATAACCCATTCCATAATGGGCATTTATACCATTTATTAAAATCAAAAGAAATTACTAAAGATAAATATGTAATAGCAATTATGGGAGGAAATTTTTCGGAGCGCCGGAGAAGTATCTTTAGTCGATAAATGGGCAAAAGCTGAAATGGCAATAGATAACGGTGTAGATTTGGTAATAGAACTTCCAACTATTTATTCAATTTCTAGTGCAGAAAATTTTGCAGATGGTGCTGTTAAAATTTTAAATTCTTTAAAAATTGTAGATAACATTTCTTTTGGTGCAGAATGTGAAGATATTAGTAAACTTAATATTATAGCAAATGTGTTAAATAGTGAAACAAAAGAATTTAAAAATATTTTAGCTTTAGAACTAAGTAAGGGAATTTCTTTTCCAAAAGCTAGAGAAAATGCTATTTGTGCATATCTTAATGATGAAACTTTTTCAAAAATTTTAAGTGAACCAAATAATATTTTAGGTATTGAATATTTAAAAGCATTAAAAAAACATCGTTCTAAAATTGCACCTGTTTTGATAAAAAGAGAAAATGCAGGACATTTAAATAAAGCATATACTGGTAAAATAACTTCTTCAACAGCTATTAGAAATATGTTTAAAACAGGAAATACTCGTAATTTAAAAGATGCGTTAACTCCTAGTAGTTATACTATTTTAAAAGATGAAATAAATAATGGGCATTTTATAAAAGATTTGTCTGTTTTTGAAAAGATTATTATGTATAATTTAAGAAATAGTTCTTTAGAAGATCTTCGCAAACTTCCTGATGTTACAGAAGGCCTTGAGAATTTGATTAAAAAATCTGCTTGTTCTTGCAACACAATTGAAGAGTTTTTAACCCTTACATCTTCTAAACGTTATGCTGGAACAAGGTTAAGAAGAATATTGTTATATTCTCTATTAAATATTACTACAAAAGATATGGAGCTTTCTAAAAAAGCTACTCCATATGTTAGGGTTTTAGGGTTTAATAAGCAAGGAAAAGAACTTTTAGGGCAAATTTCTAAAAATAACCCAAATTTACAAATAATTACATCTGTAAAAAAATTTATGGATGAAAATACCAATAGAAATCTTTTAGCTATGCTAAATAAAGATATTTTAGCCACAAATGTTTATACTTTGGGATTTTTAGATGGTGGAATAGCAAATTTAGATTATACGAAAAAAGTAATAGTTAAATAAGTGTGACTTGGTGGTGACATTTGTACCGGTTCTTTTTTGGGATTTTTCAATTGGGGACGGTCCTTTTTGGTAAATCTTGTGTAAATACTGTTTCATATTTAGAATTTCATTTTTTCAAATATATATAGTGGGTATCTCTAGAGAAAACAATAAGGTTTTAGAAAATGATATCTCATTAGTTTACATTAGATTTACCAAAAAGGACCGTCCCCAATTGAAAAATCCCAAAAAAGAACTGGTCCCAAATGGGGAAGTGGAACTTTTCCACTTCTTGAACCTATTTGTTATACAAACTAGCAGCTTTGTTAATCATTCTTCTTAGACTGTCTTCTCCTGCTATCTTTTTTGCTTCTTCATAAGTAAACCATTTTAAATCTATAGACTCATCAGAGATTTTAAAGTTTTTATTTTTTGTAATAAATAAAAATCTAATATCATAATGCCAGTGAGCAGGTTCATTTTTGCTTTTACTTTCCGGAATTAAATGTACATCAACATCAAAAATTTTACCACCTAAGTCATCTAAATCAGTTATGCCACTTTCTTCTATAACTTCTCTTTTAGCAACATTTAAAGTATTTGTTTCTCCATCACTATGTCCTCCAAATTGAAACCACTTATCAAGCATTTTATGATGATCTAATAAAACATTCCCTTCTCCATCAATTACTAAGCCACTACCTGTAATATGGCCTGCTTTATTAGTCCTACTAAAACAGTTTGTACTTGTATTTAAAAATTCTATAGCTTTTTTAACACTTTCTTTTTCCTCTTCATCTTGTGGCTTGTATTCATTTAGAGCTTTATATAAATCAAACATATTTTTCTCCTTTTTTATTTGCATTTTACCATATTTTTTGTTTAATTACAATAATTAATTTATTGAAACTATTATACTTCACATATTCCCCTGCCTATAAATTCGGATAATTTTTTCACATATATGCTATTAATAAAATATGATGTACAAACTTTTATGCTACAATTACCTACAGTTCCTTTATTTTTGTTTATTCCTAAGCCTAGTATAATCGGATTATTATTTATAAATATTTCTCCTTCTAATTTTTGGTGGGTTAATGCAGAATCTATTGCTACAATATATTTATTTTTTATTTTTTCGTAGTTTTTTAATAAATCATTCTTGCAACAAATATTTATATTTTTATTACCTAAAACATATTTTGAACCTATTCTTTTTTCTAAATATTCTCCAACAAGTGGACCTATGCTATCCCATAAAACATCATTTGTTCCTATACATAAAAATAACACATTATTTTTGTCTGCTTTTATTTTTCTTTTTAAAAGATTAACATATTCGTCAAATTGCAAATTAATCACCTTTTTTATTTTTTGTTAATTCTTTTAATTTTATTACAAAATCTATAATTTTATGCAAAATCCCATTTGGGATTTATCCTTCTCTAAAAAATACATATTTACTATCATTTGTATTTTTTGCTTTCATTGTTGTTCCCTTATAAATATCTTTTAACGGAATTTGAATATTTATTGGGCAAGAATATTTTTGGTTTTCATTATTTATTAAATTAATTTTAAATTTTATTTTACATTCTATGTCTTTTGTGCTTACTTGTGCATCTTTTAAAATGCTTCCATCAAATAATACACTTTGGTTTTCTTCCATACTAAAACCAGTTTTAACATTATAATTTAGGTATTCTAAAGTTATTGGGTTTGAACAATCTGTAAAAAATGTAGGGTCATCATAGTTTACTTCTTCATTTTGTTGGTTTGTATATACTATATTAAAATTGATATTTTGAATTTTTTTATAA
>CAMVKF010000047.1 GCA_947168035.1 uncultured Clostridia bacterium
AAAAAAAAAAAAAAAAAAAAAAAAAAAAAAAAAAAAAAAAAAAAAAAAAAAAAATTTTTCTACTATGGCTTCTGCTGACTACTTGTGATAAACCTTTTTCGACCATATTTCACGGCGTACTCCTCGTCGTTTCCATTGATACTCTATGTCCACAAGTCCTCACAGGGTAAGTCTCTTAACTTTCATTCTTTACTCGCTTAATTTACTGCATAAGGTTACGTATATCTTTTAGGCTTTAGCTTGTAAAGTAGCCTTACCTGCTTATACAGCCTTAATATTGAGTTTTTGTACATCGAGCCAGAATTTTGATACACACTTCCTCCACTTCCACCTCACGATGGATAGCTTGTGCTTCTCTATGTGGTTGGCGATATATACCTCCACTACGGACTTTCACCGATTAGTTAAGCGACATGCCTGTCGCACTTTGAAAAATGGAATTTGGATATGTTCCAAATTCCACTATTTTTTGTTTTCATAATGCCCCTTACATGACAAAATTATAAGATTTTTATTTTCATCTAAATTATACACAAGTCTGTGTTCTTGGTTTATCCTTCTACTCCAAGCTTTTCTATGTTTTAAAGGCTCTGGCTTTCCTATTCCTTGATTTAAACCATTTCTATTAATATCCTTTATTAACTCATTTATTCGCATAGCTATTTTCTTGTCTTGAATTTGCCAATCAGTGTAATCCTCCCACGCTTCATCAGCAAAGATGTTACTCATTAGTCATTGCCTCCAATTCTTCCATTGTCTTTACAACAACTTTACCTTCTTCTATTTGTTTTAATGCTTTATCTATTTTGTTTAGATATGCTGTATTTTTCATATTTCTTATAAATTCATTATATTGTTCAAGACTAATTAAAACAACATTTTTTTCATCTTTTCTTGTTACTATTATTGTTTCGTTTTCATCTGTTGCTTTATCACAATAATTTTTTAAATTACTTCTAATAGTTGAATAATTTACAGCTAACATATAAAATCTCTCCTTTCCATTTTGTACCGCTTGTTGTACTTAATATTGTACCATAATATTATATGTGAGTCAATATTTTTTATGCACTATTTTATAAAACTTTTTCTAGAAAATTTACCCAAAAGGACCGTCCGGGACCATTTCCATCCCCATTTCCATATGCCCACTTTTTAGCATATTCATATACTTTTTGCCTGTTATACATTTTAAACTCTATCCCTTTATATAAAATATACTATATATTATACTAAATATCATAAAATTGTGACAAAAAAAATATGAACTTGATATTTTTTTTAATCTATATTATAATATTATTAGGAGGAGTAAACTTATGGAGAACTTACCTGTAAATATTCAAGAATCTATAAACAGATTTGTTCAAGAATGCAGTAAACTACTAGGAAAAAGATTAAAAAAAATTATTTTGTATGGTTCTTATGCTAGAGGAGACTACAATAATTCATCTGATATAGATATATTAGTATTAACCGATTATAAACAATCTCAGTTTTATTCTGTGTTAAAAAAATTGTCTAGTATGACTTATGATATAACAAATTATAATAGTGAGATAGATACAATTCCTTTTTATTCAAATATTCAAAAGGAAGGAGTTGTTCTAAGTGAGTAAAAAAATATCAATAGGCTTATGTATAGCAAGGTTAAATTCTGGTAAAGAAAAATTAGCTGTTTGCAAATTACTTTGTAATTCTGGATACTATAAAGATGCTAATAATAGAGCATATTACTCAATTTTTAATTCTATAAGAGCCATATTAGCAACTGTTCCAATAGATTTTAAAAGACATAAAGATGTAATTGCATATTTTAATCAAAATTTTGTAAAGACAGAAATTTTTCCCAAAGAGTTGGGACACCGAATTTCACTCGCAAATGCTGTTAGAGAAGATAGTGATTATTTAGATTCATATATGATAAATAAAACTGAAACAGAAGAACAAATACAGACAGCTAAAGATGTTTCAGAACGTGCGGAAATCTATATTAGAAAATGGATAAAAGAACATACTGAAATTTCAGAAGAAGAAATTGATAAGCAAATTATAAAACTATAATCTTTTATTTAAAGAGATAGGAGTGATAAAAATGTCAACCGTAAGAATAAATGATAATATAAAAAATGATATTATGCCTATTTTAGATGATTTGGGCTTATCTTTAAGCGAAGCAATAAATATTTTTTTACATCAAATTAAATTAAATAATGGTATACCATTTAGCTTAAAAAGAAAAGGAATAGTAGAATTAAATGATGGGTATGGTTCTTATATATGTGAGTATGGGCATTTACACGATTATAGTAAAATAAATTTTGAAGAAATATTAAAAGATGTTGATAAAAAAACATTTGACAATGTAGATGAATTAAAAAAAACATTGGAGGAATAAATGGCAAAGCTTTTACGATTGCCATATTTTGCCTGATTTGGTTTTAATATATAAAATTGAAAAGGAAAAACTAGTCTTAATATTATTTGATATTGAAACACATTCAAATTTATTTTAATATTTTAGGAATTTTTACTTTATTGTTGAGCGATTAAAATCGCTCTTTTTTTGCAAAAAAATATTCAACCTAAAGAACCTGCTACATAAGTCACCCCCACAAAAAAATACCACACAAAATTTTGTGTGATATTTTTTTGATTAAATTACTTTACTATTTGGACAAGGTTGCTTATCCAAAAGGGAGTATCTATAACAAGGGGACAACAAGAACCGGTACTTATGTACCCTACTTGTGCTTTTACATCATTATTTTAACTTATTAATTGATGTGGTCATACCATTAAAAAAATAGATGTTTACACGCAAATCTACAAGATCAGCTCCAAAAATGAAAAACCGAACTGTCCCCATTTCCAAAGAGTAAATTATTGTATTTTTAATGTCTACTTTAATGTCTACTTTTGTGGTAGACCTTAAAGTACACTATAAAATTATTTTTTTATAATCCAATATCCATCTTTCTTAGAGCCTTTTCTTTCTAGTATATTTTCATTTTTTAAAATTCCAACATTCTTCTTTATAGTATGAATACTTAATCCCACTTCTATTGCCATATTTTCTTGTGTTATTCTTGGGTTAGCTTTTATAAGTTCTATCATTTTTAATTGTGTCGCATTAAGTTGTCTTTCTATATTATTATCTTTCTTTGATAAATCATAAGTTCCATAATTTTTATCATAATAAGATGGTCTTAAAAAACTCGCCTCAAAGAACTCATCATATAGGAATTGAGGTTCTTTTAGTCCTGCATCTTTCATCAATTCTCTCATTCTTCCAATACCTGTTCCAGCTTTTTCTATATAATGCGTTCTTCTTAATAAATCTGCAATTATAGGATTTCGTGCAATACTTCTTTTTCCAAAATTTTCTTTTGTAATTCCCTTTGGCACTCCTCCAGGACTAACTATTGAAACTCGGTCATCATAAATCTCTACCATTACTCTTGCACCTTCTTCAAAGTATTGGCGATGACATATACCGATTTATGATAGCCTCTTTCAGTACATCTTCAGGAATTTCTAAAACCTCTTTTCTAGTCGCGTTTCCTTGTTCTCTCATAACTTCTGCATTAATTAAATAAGTTAAATTAATATGTTTTTTAGCAAATGCTAATGAATCTTCAATATTTGTCATAATATCTTTATCACAATCTAATGTATCTAATATATAAACTCTATTTGTACCTTTAAAAGCAATACAAGTTATATAGTTTTGTATTAAAAAATTTGTAGGATTCTTTGCAAAGAAAACAACTCCTGCATTTGTAAACATATATTTATTATTTACTTTTTCCAAACAATTTAAATTTATCAATAATTCTTCTCTTGCAATTGTTTCGCTTGTATTAGATAATTTTAAAAAGTTTTTGTAAGCATTTTCATCAAAGTCTTCTGGATATTTTGCTTTTTTATTTATCATTCTGTCAAATTGTATCTTTCCACCATCTTCTAAATATTCTCTAATTTCATTTCTATTCATCTTTTGACACATGGCACCAGCTCTTAAATAATACCCATCACCTGAAGAATAAGGTTTGTCATCTCCTTCTGGCACATTCACAACAATAACATTATCTACTACGTCAATTTTTACATTTATTCTTGGCTCTATTTGGCTTATTTGATTTTGTATATTGGCTCTTTGATTATTAGACGTATCTGTACCAATAATATTGCCATCATCATCTACACCTATCAATATTTTTCCACCCATACTATTGGCAAATGCAACTACTTCAACTGCAAATTTTTTCCCTAAATTTTCTTTAAATTCTAGGGTATATCCTTCGCCTTGTTTTGCTAATCCTTTTAGTTCTTTTATTGTCATTACTACCACCTTTCCAATTATACAGTTACTGACTGCACAATTAAATATGCTTTGGTTAATTGTTATTATAACATTTATTTCCAAATTTTTCATTATATTTTGAAAATTTTACACATATATTAATTCTTTTAATATGATTTTCTCTCAATTTTAAATTTTAATTTGCTATTATAAAATCAAAAAAAGATAAATTTGTTATTATTATTTACAATTTGTCTTTTAAATATTTTTAAATTTATGATTTTTGACCTAAAATTGATTGTAGGAAACCTTTGTTATTACTAGATTACTATATTTTATATTTTCGTCATAAGTGACAAAATAACCTGCTACATAAGTCACACCCACAAAAAAATACCACACAATAATTTGTGTGATAATTTTTTTGATTAAATTATTTTACTCCAAGGTTGCTTATCCAAAAGAGTGTAGCTATTTTAATTTATAATCTATTGATTGCGCTTTCACATTATTATTTTAACCTATTAATTTGTTGTAGTCTTACCATTTCAGAAATAGCTGTTTACACAATAATCTGCAAGATTAGCTCCAAAAATGGAAAACCGAACCGTACCCATTTCCACCCTTTTAGTCACAAAAAAATACCACACAATAATTTGTGTGATATTTCGATTAAATTATTTTACGCTCTCTGGATAAGTTTGCTTATCCAAAAGGGGTAAGCTTAAATGCTAATGTTTTTGGGATGTGTCCCTAAAAGCGCTGAAGAAACTGTTTCTTCAATAGCACCATTTGAACAAACGCTAGCTCACAAGCTCTACTGTGACAACACCACGCGGAAAGAGTAGGTGTTGTCGCTTTTGCCATTGAGGCAGGTTGAACAAAACACCCCCGCATATATTGTATTATTGAAATTGCCTCCACGCATGAAGAACGGATAGTCAGAGTATACGAAGCCGGAGGAGTCTCTCAACCAGCCAGCTCTTCCACTTCCATCATATACTTCTTTTGTTGCATCTCCTACTTTTCCTAGTTTATATAATAATACTCCACTATTTGTGCTTGTTCCATTAGTATATGCTGTTGCATAAGGTGTACTTGCTTTACTTGTACTTAAATCTGACCAACCATAACTTGTTAAATTTCCATGTGTACTTGCCCCATCAAATCCTACTACCATATCCCAAGCTCCACCAGATAAATCATATATTCCACTTATATTTCCTGTTGAACTAGAATCTAGCCCAATAGAGCCATTATATTGTTGGTCTGTAGAAGGGAGTCCTGTTGTTGAATCTACATCATAAGTAGCATTATATATTGCATTTGTTCCAGTTCCTCTTCCTGCTCCTGTTATAAAGCCTGTACATTGGTTTACACTTACTTCTGTTCCATTTCTTCCAAATTTGCTATGTGTTAAATATGCTACTGCTCCCCATTCACTATTTTTCATAAGATGGCTTTCTTTTGCTCTATCATATCCGTAAGAATTTGCATAACAATTTTTTATTTGTATATATCTCCAACTTGTTACATTTGGTTTACTTACTGCTCTTATGGTACTATTATTTGAACTTGTTATTTCTGTATTTCCTCCGCCGCTATTTGCTGTTCCATGTGGCTTCCATTTACTTTCTGTTGTATTATAATCTTCTCTACTCATTTCATATTTTGCTACCCAAAATCCACTTATTTTTTTACTCCAGCCACCATTTTCTACACTATTATCAAATGCTGGGTGAACAATATATTGAATTCCATCATTTTCTACTTTGTCTACACCTGTATCTAAACTCATTGTTATTTCTTCACTATTAACTATCTTTTTTATTACATTTCCTTGTACATCTACCATTCCTCTGCCATCATAATATCCTACTACATTTTTATAATTATCATCCCAATATATTATTCTATATGCAAATCTTGGTATCCATACAAAATAACTTCCATCTGCTGTGTTTATTGCATTTGCCCATCTATTTGCTGAATAATTATACCAATTTGTGGCTTTATACCCTGTATCTCCACTTTTTACTTCTACTACATCTGTTGTGGCTGTACCACTTATATTTCCATCTGTACTTGATGCCCAATATACAGGTTGTAAAGCATTTGCTCCTGCATACAAATTTGGCTCATTTGGAGTACTTGTTATTGTTTTTCCTGTATCTTTTAGCCACACTATTTCTATGGTTCCTTTTGTTGTAGCAAATGTTACAGGTATTTTATTTACTTGTGCTAATTTTGTTCCTATATTTTGTGTTCCATTTTTTGTTGCTTTTACCTCTACTTTATAATCTCCATTTGCATCTACCTCAAATGTGGCTGTACTTTTGCCATCTGTTTTTTCGCCTATTACCTCATTTTTGTTAATATTTGTTAATTTTACCGAATTAATTGAAGAAAAATCGCTTGCACCTGATATTGTAACTGTTACTGTAACTTTTTTGTTAGAATCAACATCACTTACTGCTACCTCAAATTTTGGTCTATTATCTACTTCTGCTAAATAAGTGGTTTTATCTATAATAAAACTCACTCCATTATATGTTGCACTTAAGGTTCCATCTTCATTATCAATTACATCTATACCATTTGCACGCAAATATTCTTCTAAAGTTTGCCTACTATTTGAGCTTAAAGCTTTTGTTTGATATTCTAAAATTTTTAAATTTAAGTCTTCTAATATTCCAGCTATATTTGTATCATCTTTTGCTTTCATTGCATTATTTATTATGCCATTATCTCCGAGTTAGCATTTGGACTGAGACTGTGGCTAGAATTAATAAAACAATTATCGTAACGACTAATGCAATAAGTGTAATTCCTGCATTTGAATAAATTTTTTCTTTTTGGTTTTTCTTTTTAGATTTTTCCATTTTTAAAATCTCCCTTTCTTATGTGTTATTCATTTATAAATTTATACTAGCATATTTCATTTAATTTTTCAAGCATTTTTTGGTTTTTTGTTTTGTTTTTCCAAAATGTTCGTTTTGCTTGATTTTGCGATATTTCTAAGATTTTTGTTTTGTAATTTTATGTCATTTTGCTTATGTTTTTGTCATATTTTGTTTTTATGTTTATATTATATTTAGTTTTTAATATGTGTTATTATATAATGTTTTCGACTATTGCATTTTAAATTCATTATATAATTAGTTCAAAAAATTTTTTAAAAGGAGACATGTTAATGGATATAAATTTAGACAATTTCGAAATTGGTAATAGAATTCGTTCTCTTCGTGAAGATATGTGTATGAGTAGAGAAAAATTTTCTGAAATGATTGATATTTCTGAAGTATTTTTAGGACAAATTGAACGTGGTGAATCTTCTTTAAGTATAAAAACCCTACTTAGCATTGTTGCATTTACCGGAAGTTCTACGGATTTCATTCTTTTAGGAGATAATTCACAAAATTCATATACACAAAAAATAAACAGAATGTTAAAATACGCTTCAAGCAATACACTAGATTTAATCTATAATTTAATTCACGATATACACACATTTTCTAAAAAAGAAACAAAACAAACAAAATCGAAATAAAATTTAATTTAAAATTTTATTTCGATTTTTTATATTTTTTGTATTTTTTTGAAAAAACAGTTGCATTTTGGATAAAAATGTTGTATAACTTTTTATAGAAATTAAAAATTTATACACAAGTTATCCACATTTTTTTCACAAATTGTTATCAGTTTGTTTCATTTTTTATTTTACTCTTGTAAAATTTGTAAAAGCACTTCGGTTACTTGTTTTTATGGCATAAAATTATGTTCGTTTTCATATATAATTTTTACGAATTTATTACAAACTTATCAACAATTGTGGATAAGTTTGTGGATAACTTTTATTCATATAAATCAATCTAACTAAACATAATTGGTTGCGTTTTTAATTTTAAAGAAAGGAGAGTTTTATGGATTATAACATTGACAAAGAAGACCTAATGAATAGAATAAAAGAACTTCTAGCACCAGAGCTTACAACAATTTCTTTTAATACATATATAAAAGACTTAATAATAGAAGATATATCTGGTTCTCATATAATTTTTCAATGTGATGGACCTTTAATAAAAGACTACTTAGAAAACAAATATGCTCCACTTATTTTAAATACAATTCAATACCTAACAAATAGAGCATATACATTTTCTGTTCATAATGTAGGTATTTCTTTTAATGATGAAAAAAATTCTATTAATTCAGAAACACAAAAGAATATTATAGTATCAGACAAAAAAGAAAAAGATGAAGAACCTAACTATACAAATAGTACATTAAATCCAAAATATACTTTCGAAACTTTTGTTGTTGGAAATAACAATAGATTTGCACACGCAGCAGCTCTTGCCGTTGGAGATAATCCTGTAAAAACTTACAACCCTCTTTTTATTTATGGAGGAGTAGGTCTTGGTAAAACTCACCTAATGCAAGCAGTTGGTAATAGAATTTTACAAAATAACCCATCAACAAGACTTGTTTATGTTACATCTGAGCAATTTACAAACCACTTAATAAACTCTATTAAAGATGGTACAAATGACCCTTTTAGAAAAAAATATAGAGATACAGATGCTCTATTAATGGACGATATTCAATTTATTGCAAAAAAAGAGAGAGTTCAAGAAGAATTTTTCCATACATTTAATACTTTGTATGAAAATGGTAAACAAATAGTAATTTCTAGTGATAAGCCACCTAGAGATATTCCATTTTTAGAAGATAGGTTAAAATCTAGATTTGAATGGGGACTTTTGGCAGATATTTCTTGCCCAGATTATGAAACCAGAGTTGCTATTTTAAGAAAAAAAGCTTTAGACGAAAATATTATAATAGATGATGCAATACTTGCAAATATTGCAACAAAAATAGATTCAAATATTCGTGAGCTAGAAGGTGTATTTAATAAAATAGTAGCAAGAGCTTCTTTAACACATAGCCCAATTACAATAGAACTTGCTGAAAATATTATAAATGAATTTATATCTCAAAAAGAAAAAGTTATATCTTCTGACTATATACAAGAAACTGTTGCAAAATATTTTAGTATTGATAAAAAAGAATTTGCAGGAGATAAACGTTCTAATGATATAGCTTTTCCAAGGCAAATTGCAATGTACTTATGTAGAGAGGTTGCTAATATGAGCTTTCCTCAAATTGGAATAGATTTTGGAAATAGAGATCATTCTACTGTTATGCACGCTTGTAAAAAAATAAGTAAAGATATGAAAGAAAAAACAAACACAAAATTAATTGTGGAAAGTGTGAAAAACATTATATTAAATGTTGAAGAGTAATAATTAAAACAAAAGACTAAGTTTTATTAAAAATATTGTTTGAAAAAATTCAGTTCGCAAAAAGGATTGCTTTTTCTTCTTACGGAAGCAAGAGAAACGTTATCCACATACTAACTGTGAATAAGGTATTGATAAAGTGTTGAAAACTTATTTTCCACATATAAAAGTGAATTGTGTGGAAAACTACCCCTTGTTATCCACAAACTTATCCATACGTGTTTTACTACGGATATAAACTAAAATATGAGTTTTCCACACTTTCCACAAGACCTACTACTACTACTACTAAAAATATTATATTTATTATATAAAATAAAGGGAGGAGTTTTTGAAAATGAAACTTGTATGTTATAAAGACAAAATGATTAAAGCGCTTAATTCCGTAGTGAGAGGCGTTGCTACAAAAACAACTATGCCTATATTAGAAGGTATACTTATTCAAACAGATGATAATGAAATAAAACTTACAACCTATGATTTAGAATTAGGTATTGAATATAAAATGGAATGCGAAGTTATTGAACAAGGTAGTACAGTAGTAAATGCTATGATGTTTACTGAAATTATAAGAAAATTACCTGAATCTGAAATAAATATTAGTTTAAATGAAAATAATTTACTTACAATAGAATGTGAAGGTGCATTATATAAATTAGCTACTATGAATCCAGAGGAATTCCCTGAACTTCCTAAAATTGAAATTGAAAATTCTGTAAATGTAGAAGAAGGAGCTTTAAGAAATATGATAAGAAAAACTATATTTGCAGTAAGTACAGAAGATACTAGACCTATTTTTACAGGTTGTTTATTTGAAATAAAAAATAACAGATTAAATATTGTTGCAATAGATGGTTTTAGGTTAGCACTAAGAACAATAAATATTCCAGTTCCTATAAATGACTTTAAAGCAGTAATTCCTGCAAAAACCTTAAATGAAGTAAATAAAATTTTAGCAGATTCATTTAATACTGTAAAAATTGGAGTTGCAAAAAATCAGGCGTTATTTGAAATGGAAAATTGTAAAATAGTAACTAGAATTTTAGATGGTGAATTTTTAAATTATGAAACTGTTATTCCAAACAATTGGCAAACTAGAATAAAAGTTGAAAGACAAAATTTATTAAATAGTTTTGAAAGAATTAGTTTAATTTCTGCATCTAGTATTGAAAAAGAAAAAAAATACCCTGTAAAAGTTTCTATTGATATTGGTAAATTAACAATTTATTGTACTAACCAAACAGGAGATGCAAAAGAAGAAGTATATATTTCTACAGAAGGTCAAAACTTGGAAGTTGGTTTTAACCCAAAATATTTCTTAGATAGTTTAAAAGCAATTGACGAAGAAGAAATTTATATAGAATTTGGAAGTAATGTTTCACCATGTATAATAAGATCTATAGAAAATAATGATTATATTTATATGATTTTACCTATGAGATTAAAAAATGATTAGTTAGTTTGAAAAATAATTGCGTTTTGGCGTTGTTGGACTTCGCTACGAAAGATGCTCATGTACTCTATGTACACTCCGCTCTTTCTTGCTTGTCCGTCTAGCCAAAAGCACAATTATTTTCCAAACTAGTATGTGACTTTAAGAAGGAAATAAATAAAAAATAATTAAAATATTTTTAATATTTTAATTATTTTTTTCAATAAAATTAACATTTATCCACAATTTGTGATATTTTTGTGGATAAAATAGGTCGTATTATAAATATATATTCAAAAAAACATTGAAATGTTAATAATTTAAAAAGTTTCGAATGTGATTGGAGTAATTTTAGAAATTCTAAGAAGATTTTTTGGAAAATGTTCGCGTCGAGCACCGAAGGTGCGAGGACTAAGTGAAAGGGTGCCGAAAAATCGATGTAGAATTTCTTATAATT
>CAMVKF010000048.1 GCA_947168035.1 uncultured Clostridia bacterium
TCATTTACTTTTTATTCTCCGCATCGTTTGCCATAAATTTCGCGCACATCTCACGAGCTAATTGTACAGGATAAAGCTGCACCATTACAGAATCTATGAGCCCCGCGATTGTCATTCTAAAGGCATTTTTTATAACTATATGTCTTAATAAACCTTCGTGTGTAGCTTCATTATATACAGAAATTTTATACTTTTTTATTACATCTAAAACATATTTTGCAATTTGATTTGATCTTTCGTTTTGAATTAAACAATGCTCTGTAGGAATAATTTCATGTGTCCTTTTTGCAAAAACCCCCAGTACTGGTTCTCCATTTTTATTAATACCAACCGGGAACTGTAATTTATTTCTATAATGATATGGGTTACCCATTCCCCAGGTAGATTTAACTTCTATTTTTGTTTTTAAATTTTTTTTAACTAAATTTTGGACTATTTCTCGTTTCATATTTAAAGTTTCTTCATAATCAATATGTCTTAAATTACACCCTCCACACCTTTTGTAAGTACTACAGTCCGCTTCTACTCTATATTTTGACATCTCAATAATTTCTAAGATTTTTCCAAAAGCATGGGAAGTTAGTACTTTGACAATTAAAATCCTGATTTTTTCTCCCTTTATTGCACCTGGAATAAATATTGTAAAACCGTCAATTTTTGCTATTCCTTCTCCTTCAAATCCATTATCAACTATATCTACAATATATTCTTTATTTTTTTTAACTTCTATTGTTTCCAAAGAATTTCCTCCAACTACTATTTTTCTATATTATACACATTTTTAATTATTTTGCAAATACGTTTTACCCTGTTTTACTAATTATTTCTTTTTTCATTTTTTTAATAATCTTTTTTTCTAGCCTAGATATGTAACTTTGTGATATACCGAAGCTCATCTGCAACTTCTTTTTGAGTTTTTTCTTTACCATTATTTTTTAGGCCAAACCTCATTTCCATTATGTTTTTTTCTCTGCTATTTAGCTTACTCATAGAAATTTTTAAAAGCTTCTTATCTACTTCATCTTCAATATTCCTTGATGTAATATCATTTTCTGTTCCTAAAATATCTGATAATAATAACTCATTGCCATCTGCATCTTTGTTTAATGGTTCATCTAAAGAAACTTCACCCTTAATCTTATTTGTTCTTCTTAAATACATTAATATTTCATTTTCTATGCACCTTGAGCTATATGTTGCAAGTTTTATGTTTTTATCTGCTTTAAATGTGTTTACTCCCTTTGCTAATCCTATTGTTCCTATTGATATTAAGTCTTCAATTCCTATTCCTGTATTCTCAAATTTTTTTGCAATATAAACTACTAGCCTTAAATTTCTCTCTATTAATATTTGTCTTGCTTCTAAATTGTTTTCATCTGATAATTTACTTATATAATATTGCTCCTCCTCTTCTGGAAGTGGAGGTGGAAGAGTTTGTGCTCCTGCTATGTAAAAAATAGGTTCTTCTAAAATTTGCTCTGACTTTATATATTTAACATAAAGTGAATTGACATTTTCTTTAAAAATATTTAAAATGTTCATAACATTTAAATTCCTTCCTATGTAAAATTAAATTATATTTGCACCAATTAAGGCTTTATATTCACTATTTTTGCTAAGTTTCTTATTATATAAACCTATTATTACTTTTTCTACATTTTTTACTTCTTCTAAATATTCTATTTTTAAACTTTTAGGTTTTAAACCTAAAAGCATTCCATTTTGCTTGCCAAGAGATGTAAACGGAATTAATTTAAGCTTAGGTATATATTCATTCTGAATATCTTTAGAAATACCACTAAAGTCACCCCCTAAAATATTGTCAATATTATCTAAAATTTCTTTGGGTATTATCCCATCAAAACATGAATGTTCTACAACAATTACAGGTATATTTGAAATTGGTTCTTTTAGCATATTTCCAGTATCTACCATTGATATAACTTTTATGTTTTTATTATTTATATTTATTGTTAAATTACAAAATAAATCTTCTTTTGCAAATTTCTTTTTTATAAATTTAAAAACAAATATTATAGTTATTAATGCTATTATACATCCTAAAAAAATCGCTTTTCCCAAACTTTTAGAAATTACTATTCCATTTTTTACCGTAAAACCACTTTTTACTAGGTTTATTACCATAAATGCTGCTCCACCAAAAGTAAATGAGGTTAAGTAAAAAAAACAAATAGTTCTTATAAATTCACTTAAATTTCTTAGATTAAAGGATATATTTACAATAATAATTGATAAAAAAAACTTTAATATAATACTAGAAAACATACTATTTTTAATGATATAACTTATTAATACATAAAAACTTGCTAGCAAACTTCCGCAAGGCAATTCTTGTAAACTTTATTTTTGTTTTTAATATAACTCCTGTTGCACATAAAATTAAAAAAGTTAATATAAAATTTTGGATAAAAACTATATCTATATATACTGTCATTTACTCACCTTGTTTTAGATTGTAGCACATATAATTTAAAAAGTTTGTCTTTTTATGATGTAGAAAAAAAGAAATATTCTACAAAATCGAATATTTCTTTTTAATATTATGCATTTTTTGCAATATTTGCTATTTCAGCAAATGCTTTTTCATCAGAAACAGCTATTTCTGCAAGCATTTTTCTGTTTATTGTAACACCTGCTTTTTTAAGACCTGCAATAAGTTTGCTGTAAGTTATTCCATTAATTCTTGCAGCTGCATTAATTCTTGCAATCCACAATTTTCTAAAATCACTTTTTCTATCTTTTCTTCCAACATAACTATATGCTAAAGATTTTAAAACTGCTTGGTTTGCATTTCTAAATCTATAATGTTTTGCACCAAAATATCCTTTTGCTTGTTTTAAAACTTTTTTATGTCTTTTTCTTGTTATTTTTGCTGTTTTTACTCTTGCCATTTTCTATCTACTCCTTTCTATGTTAAAACATTCTAATTACCATATGGTAATAATTTTTTAATAGTATTTTCACAAGTTTTATCTGCATATGAACCTGGACGTCTACTTGTTAATTTTTGTCTTTTAGTTTTGTTAGCTAATAAATGTCTTCTACCTGCTGTTGTTCTTTTTACTTTTCCTGTAGCAGTTAATCCATATCTTTTTTTAGCTGCTTTATTTGTTTTCATTTTAGGCATTTTTTTTGCCTCCTTCCTTTATACTTTTTTTGATAACATAATAAACATACTCTTACCTTCTAATTTAGGTTTTTTGTCAAGATTTGCAATATCTTGTAAGTTTTGGGCAAATTTATTTAATACTTCTTCTCCAAGATGAGCATTATTTACTTCTCTACCTTTGAATCTAAGTGTAATTTTTAGTTTATTACCATCTTCAATAAATTTTCTAGCATTTTTTGCTTTGAAATTAAAATCATGTTCTTCAATATTTGGTGTAATTCTTATTTCTTTAATTTCAACTACTTTTTGTTTCTTTTTTGCCTCTTTTTCTTTTTTTGCTTGCTCAAATTTGTATTTACCATAGTTCATTATTTTACAAACAGGTGGATTTGCTTGTGGTGCAACTAGTACTAAATCTAGTTTTTTTTCTTCTGCTAAGTTTAATGCATCTCTTAAAGAAAACACTCCAAGTTTTTCGCCATTATCACCTATTAATTGTACTTCTTTTGCTCTTATTCCACCATTTATTGGCAACTCTTGTTTTATAAAAAACACCTCCTAAAATAAAAAATTGACTTAACTTTGTTACAAGACAAGCCAATATAAATCCACAAATTAAAAAATCAAATTTTTCTAACCTTTTCCATAAATGTTAAGGTGAGAAGTGGATACTTCTTCTTGCAACGATAATATTTTATACTTTTTATTTAAAATTGTCAAGAGTTTTTTAACTTTTTTCCTATTTTCTCTTGTTTTTTTTGTCAATTTGTAGGATAATATATATAGCTTATTTCTTATTAAAAATAAAATATTATTATAGATAACTTAATTGCAGAAAGGAATGAAATTTATCATGAATTTAATATTTAATTTTTTAGGCTTAATTACTAACCCTATAATTAAATTAATAGATGGACTGTTAAAAAAACTAGGTGTAAGTAGAAATACATTTTTCACTTTTATACTAACATTAATTTCTTTTTACATATGTATAGATAGAATAGTGGAGATGCTCCTTTTAATATTTACTGGTGTTTCTTCTAGCTATTGGGGCCCAATTAAATACTCCTTTGCACTTTTATGCCCTGCATTTGCTTTTGCTTTTTCAGGCAAATCTAGCTTTGCTACTGACAAAAAGACAAAAGTAACTTTATTTTATGCATATATTTCTTCTATTTACATAATAGTAGTTTCAATGATTACTCAGTGGGTAAACCAATTATTATGGATATTATTTTTATCTGTTCCAAACTATTCTAATATAGTTACTGAATTTCCTAGTATGGTAAGACATGCATTTTCAGCTATAGCTTTATACCTTCCACTTACTACTGTTTACCCTTTTATTAGAAACAAAATATTGCTAGGAATAGATGATAGTTCAGAACAGATAAAATCAATTTGGGATTATACAGGAATAGATTTGTCAGATACCTCAATAAAACATAATTCATATACCTGTGATGTAAGCTTTTTATATGATTTTAATACAGGAAAAAAAGTGGTATATGGAGAAAAATGTAGATATAGGTCGCTTCTTGTTTGCGGTGGCTCAGGTACTGGTAAAACTGCAAGAATAGTAGAGCCTATGATTTCACAAGATATAGAAAAGAAATTCTTCTTTAAAGAAGCTTCAAAAGAACTTGGTTTTACTGCATTAAAAACTAAAATTGCAAGTTTATCTAAACCTTATAGTAATGAATATTTAAACGAAAATTTTAATTTGAATATGTTAACCCCTACATTTGGTAAAGAAACAATTTTTAAAACATTTATGAAAAAGATGATACTTTCTGATTCTCCAGAAATAATATACAGAAATATAGGTTTGACATATATTTCTCCTGATAATGAAAGTATATACAAAATGATGGAAATTTGTAAAAATTATGGAGTATCTTATACTCTTTTAGACCCATTAGAACCTGCAAATTCAAAAGGGCTTAACCCATTTGTATATGATGATCCAAATAAAATTGCAGTAACAATTTCTTCTACATTAAATGGAATTAAAAAACCTGATCACCAAAATTTTTCAGAAGATACTGTAATACAAGTTTTAGAAAACTTGACAATTCTTCTAAAATTAATTTATCCTAAACTTCATGATGGAATTCTTCCAACTATGGAGGATCTACTAAAACTATTAACAAATTTTGAACTAACTCAAAAATTGTGTGAAATTTTGAAAAAAGATCCAGAGCTAAAAGAAGAATATTCAATGCAAATAGCATTTTTTGAAAAGAACTTTTATGAAGGTTCACGTGGATATGAAAATATGGAAAAATATGCATTTTATATATCAGGTAGGTTAGAAAATTTACTACGCTCTTCAAAAATCAAGAATATTTTGTGTAATAGACATGACAATATAAATTTTGATGAAGCTTTAAAAAACGGCGAATTCATATTTGTATGTACAAGACGTGGAGATTCTGGTCGTTTTGCAAGTACAGCTTTTGGTTTATTCTTTATTTTGTCTATGCAAAATGCAGTACTAAGAAGACCTGGAACAGAAAAGAGTAGAATTCCTCATTACTTATATATTGATGAATTTCCTGATTATGTTTCAAAAGATACTGAAACTATTTTTACAATGTATAGAAAATATTGTGTTGGAACTACAATTACTGCACAAAGTATTTCAATGTTTGGAACGAATGGAGTTACTAATGTAAGTTTAGATAGTCTTGAAAAGGATAACTCTGTATCACCTAAATTTAATAGTACAATACTTTCAAACTGTTCAAGTAAAATATTTACAGGTGGATCTGCTCCTATTGATGAATTACAATGGTGGCAAAAAGAAATTGGTCAATGGAAAGATTGGCAGTATTCGAGAAGTTTTGATGGTTCTAAAGGTCCAAATGGTCAGATGAGTCCTGTATTAAGTAGTATTAAATACGACTGGACAGATAAAATCAAAGCTGGAAATATGCAATTTTATTCAGATAACAAATGTGCATACAAAATTGTTGGTGACAATGGAACCCCAGTAAACAGTGATGGTATTATTAATTTTGTCGAATCAAAACATAATGATAAACACTCTGGTAAAAAATACGACTTTGAAAAATATATTTATGGAGATGGTATTTCTAATAATGATTCAGAACCTTCTAGAAACTCAAGATTTAACATAAAGAAAAATAATTCTAAACATACAGATAATGATGAAGAGGATCCAATTAAATTTGCCCCAGAAGCAGAATACCTATTCAATAATGAAGAATCTATTGTATCAAACTCAAGAAAAAATAAAAAGAACTAATTCCCTAATTGGGATTAGTTCTTTTTTCAATTGGGGACGGTCCTTTTTGGTAAATCTTATTTAAACAGCCAATTCTGTTTAACGGAATATCGTTTTTTAAAAGCTTATTGTTTTCTCTAGTAATAACCTCTGCCCACTATATTGATTTGAAAAACAAAATGCTTAATACAAAGTATTTACACAAGATTTACCAAAAAGGACCGTCCCCAATTGAAAATTTACCAAAAAAAACCGGTCCCAAGTGGGATTTGTAATAATAGCCCTGAAATTACTCCTATAAAATATAAAATACCCATTATGCATAAATTTTCTTTTATGCTTTTTTTATTTATTCTAAATAATACAATTAACCCTACTCCTGCTCCTGTAAGTAAGCCAGAAATTAATGAGGCCATATTTATTACATTACTTAAGTATAAATTAGTTAATATTACTGATGCTGCACAATTTGGAATTAAACCTATTAAACTACATACAATTGGTCCTAAAAAACTGTTTGCTTGTACAAAATTTGATATTGTATCAATCCCTATTAATTCAATTGCAATATTTAATACTAAAGTTATAATAAAAATATAAATCATAATATGTAAAGTATGAACTATACTGGCCTTTAAAATTCCATTTTCTTCACAATGGCACTGGTCTTCTTCGCATATATCAACTGGTTTATGTTGTTTTACTTTTATTTTTGTAAAAATAAAATCTATTAAAAATCCAAAAGCTACTCCAAATATACACTTTATAGCTAGTATTTTTATTATTATATCTAATCCTACTCTTTGAGAAATAAATATAGGTAACATTTCGTCTGAGGTTGATAAATATACTGCCATTAATGTACCTACTGAAATTAACCCTGCACTATATAAATTTGTACTTGAAGCTGCAAACCCACATTGTGGAATAATTCCAAGTATTCCCCCTAAAAGAGGTCCAAATTTGCCTGATTTTTGAATTTTGTTTTTTAATTTATCACTTGTTCTATTTTCTAAAAATTCCATTATTAAGTATGTAATAAATAAAAATGGAATTAGTTTAATTGAATCTACTACTGTATCTAATAATACTTCTTGCATTTTATATTTTCCCCATTTCATTAAATTTTAGTAGGAACTTTTATTACTACTTCTGTACCTTTTCCTACTTCACTTTTTATATCTATTGTTCCACCATTTTTATCTAGTATTTCTTTAGCTATTGATAAACCTAAGCCTGTACCACCATTTTCTCTGCTTCTTGCTTTATCTACTCTATAAAATCTTTCAAAAATTCTATTTAAGTCTTCTTCTGGAATTCCTATTCCATTATCTATTATTTTTATATACGCATCATTATAAACAAAACCTACATAAATTTTAATTAATCCACCCTCTTTTGTGTATTTTATGCTATTTGTTAATATATTTAACACAACTCTTTCTATATCGTCTTTATCTGCAATTACATTAGGTACATCTGCTGTTACAAAATTTTCTACATGATGTTTTTTCTTTTTTATTTCTATTGCAAGTTTTGCTTGGCAATCTTTTACCATTTTACCTAAATCAAAACTCTCTTTTTTTATTCTTTTTTTATTATTATCTATTCTAGAAAGCTCAAGCAAGTCTGTAACTAATCTTGCCATACGTTTTGCCTCTGTTGAAATTACTCCTAAAAACTCTTTTTGTGTTTTTTCGTCATATTCTCCCTCAAGAAGTGTATCTGCATATCCCATTATTGAGGTTATTGGTGTTTTTAATTCGTGCGATACATCTGCAACAAATTCTTTTCTCATATTATCTAGTCTTTCATGTTCTGTTATATCTGGAACAAAAGCTATTACTCCAGCTGGAATATCTTTACTATTTCTAAATGGCGAAAATAAAACATTTAAAGAAACATCATCAACATTTATTTTTTGGGATGTTGAGGTCCAGTTATCTAAATAAATTATTTTTTCCATATTTATGTTTTTATCATATTTATAAAAAATATCTTCAAAAGTATTGTCTTCGGGAGAAATTTTTAACAATCTTTTTGCAGCAGGATTTATAAGTTCAATTCTTCCTTCTCTATTAAATACTACTATTCCTTCTGTTGTATGAAGGACTATTTTTCTCATTTCTATTTGTTCAGTAGACTTTTCCTCATCTTTGCTTTTTAAAAACTTGTTTAATGGGTATACTATTACCCTTGACATATACAAGCTTAAAACAATTGCAATAGATACAAAAAGTAAACTTGCAACAATTAAAACTATATCTATTTTTTTAAATAAATTGTCAATTTGCATACTTACTTGTTCTAAGTTGGTTATTTGTTCTGTACTTATTTTATTTGCTATGTCTGAAAGATTAGCTTGCATAAATAAACCCATTGCAACTAAAATAACTATTTCTGTAACAAATATTATAAGAACTATTTTTAATGGCGTATTTTTCTTAAACAATAAAATTCCTTCTTTCTATTTTCTTTCATTCATGACTTTTTTTATTACTTCATAAATTTTATTTTCTGCATTTAATGTTGATATTTTGAATGCATTTTTTCCCATTTCTATACATTTTGATTTATCTAATATTATATTTTCAATTGTATTTTGTAAAATTTCATCTGTTAAATCTGCATTTTTTATTATTTTGGCTGCACCAACTTTTTCTAATACTTTTGCATTATGCATTTGGTGGTCTTTGCTTACATTTGGAAGTGGAATTAAAATTGAAGGTTTGGCAAGATTAGCAATTTCGGTAATTGTCATAGCACCACTTCTTGCAACTACTAAATCTGCTATATTTTCTACCTCTTCCATATTATAAATATATGGTACAATTTTACAGTTTGGAATATTATTTATATTAATATTTTTTTCGTTTAGCTTCATTTTTATAATATCGTATTGTTTTGGTCCTGTTGACCAATATATTTGGTAATTTTTAATTTTTTTTGCTTCTATTAAGCTTATTATTGCTTCATTTATTTTTTGAGCTCCTTGGCTTCCGCCAAAAACTAAAACTATTGGCTTTGTTTCAGTTAAACCCATATTTTTTATAATTTTAAGCTTTTCATTTATTCCATAATCCTGTTTTTTTATGTTTACCGGTGTTCCAGTAAATACTACATTTTTACAGTTTGTAATTCTAGGAACTGCATCTTCAAAAGATACCATTACTGCATTTGCTTTTTTAGAAAGAACTTTTACGGCTTTTCCAGGAAAGGCATTGCTTTCATGTAATACAGTTGGAACTTTGTTAAGAGTTCCTGCAACAACTGCAGCTCCACAAATATATCCCCCTGTTCCTATTATTATATCTGGCTTAAATTCTTTTACTATTTTATTTGCTTGCCTAAAGCCAATAAAAGTTTTAAACAATTTTTTTATATTTTTTAACGATATATTTGTACTTAACCCATATGCCTCAATTGTTTTTAATTCATATCCTGCTCGATTTACTAAGTCATTTTCAAGTCCCCTTGTTGTTCCTAAAAATATAATTTTTGAATCTTTTTCTTCTTTTTTTATTTTATTTGCAATTGAAATACCAGGATATATGTGTCCTCCTGTTCCAGCAGCAGCAATTAAAACTCTCATAATCAATAATCACAATCCTTTCTTCATAAGAGTGTAAGTTTGAAAAAGAATTAAATTTTGGCTAGGCAAAAACTTACGCAAAAAGCGGAGTGTACATAGAGTACATGAGCATTTTTAAGTAAGTTTTTAACAACGCCAAAATTGTAATTATTTTTCAAACTCTAGGTTTTTCTGCAGGCTCGAGAAATATTCAGCAATACTCCCATCTCACACAGCATAATAAATAGAGCTGTTCCTCCATAACTAAATAAAGGTAAAGGCATTCCAGTTGCTGGCATAGAAGATGTAACAACTGCAATATTCATTATAACTTGCAAACCTACCATTGCGGTAATTCCCACAGCTACTAAGCTTCCAAACATATCTGGTGCCTTCATTGCAATTAATATTCCTCTCCAAATAAAAATTGCAAATAAAATTATTACAAATGTACACCCAATAAATCCTAATTCCTCAGCTAGAACAGAAAATATAAAATCATTTTGAGGCTCTGGCAAATATAAGTATTTTTGTTTACTTTGCCCTAAACCTGCTCCAAATAGTCCTCCAGAACCTATGGCATATAAACTCTGTATTACTTGCCATCCTTTACCTAATTTATCTTGCCAAGGGTCTAAAAATGTAGTTATTCTTTGAATAGCATGAGATAACTTTGGTATTTTCCATATTGCTAAGCCTAATGCAGGTACTCCTATACCAACTCCAGGAATAACTATTTGCCAAAGTTTGCAACCAGCAATAGTCATCATTATAACACAAATTCCAATGATTACAATTGATGCACTTAAGTGTGGCTCTACAATTAATAACGCAATTATTGGTATTAAAAATGCTAAATGTTTAAACCAACCTTTTACTATATTTTTTAACTCATCTCTATTTTTTGTAAGTATTCCAGCATAAAAGATTATCATACAAAACTTAACAAGCTCTGATGGCTGAAATGACAAACTTTCAGTAACATATATCCATCTTTTTGCACCATTTAAAGTCTTACCAAATATTAAAACTGCTGCTAACATTATTATAGATAATATGTATAAAATTTTATAAAATTTTTTGTAAAATCTATAATCTATTTTAGATATAAACCACATAGCACTTATACCCATTAGGGCAAAAATTGCTTGTTTTACAAAATATTTATAGCTTTTACCTGTTTCTGCAATAGATGTAGGCGAACTTGCAGAAAGCACCATAATAAGCCCTAAAGTTAATAATAGCAATACTGTTATTAATAATGTATAATCTATAGGATTTTCTAAAAAACTTGAAAATTGTTTCGTTTTTTTCAAATTTATACACCTACCCTTTCTTTAGTTAATATTTTTATTAATTAACTTTTATCATTGATATATATATAATTTTCAAAGTTTCTCGGCTCATTTCGTAATTATAAGAAATTCTACATCGAT
>CAMVKF010000049.1 GCA_947168035.1 uncultured Clostridia bacterium
TATGATATATTAACCCTAAGAGGTTTTCAATACGTTTTTTCGTTGACCGCTTACATATAATCAATAAATACCTAATTAAATATTTTGGAAATGAGTATATTGATAAAATAAAAAGAGCTGATATTCAAAAGCTTCAATCTGATTTATTAGAAAATAATCATGCAGAATTAGCTCATAAATGTATTAGATATATGCGTACAATATGTAATGAAGCTATCATTGATGATTATTTAATAAAAAATCCTTGCTTAAACATAAAAGAACCAAAATTAATTCATAAAGAAAAAGAAATTTTAACTAAAGAACAAGATGACTTGCTTTTAAAGTCTAAACATAAATATGCTCCATTTTTTAGAATTTTACGTTATACTGGAATGCGAAGAGAAGAAATAACAGCATTAACTTTGAATGATATTGATTTAAACAATAAAACTATTTCTATAAATAAAGCTGTAAGTTTTGCAAGTAATCAACCAAAAATTAAGGAAACTAAAAATAAAAAATCAAGAATAGTGCCTATTTTAGATTTAATATACGATGATGTAAAAAAATGTATAAATGAAGCAAAAGAAAATAATTATAATTATCTATTTGTAAAACAAACTGATAACAAAATGCTTACACAAGAAGCAATTAGATGTATGACCGCTTCTATCTGCAAAGATTTAGGTTTTACATTTACCCCACATCAATTAAGACACTCTTATTGTACTATGCTCTATTATTCTGGAATAAAAATAAAAGAAACACAAAACTTAATGGGACATTCTTCTGCAAAAATGGTTTATGATTTATATGCCCATTTAGATTCTCAAAAACAAGATGCAGTTTTAAAAATTAATAATTATTTAAACACAAGCAAAAAAAGAAAGATTAAAAATTACAAAATTCTAGTAAAAAATTGACAACGTTTTTGACAACGTTTTTTTCACAAGATATGTTAAAAATGCAAAATATATAATTTAAAAATCAAAAAACAAAAAGCCTTTGATTAATTAAAATCAAGGCTTTTAGCTTTGGCAGGGGTAGAAGGACTCGAACCCTCACAGGCGGTTTTGGAGACCGATGTGCTACCATTAACACTATACCCCTAAATAAATTACTTTATCTATCATAACACAAAAAAATCTTTTTGGCAATAGGCAAAAAGATTTTTTTATGTTACAAATTTTTCCCAAACAATATTTGCTAAATCTATTCCTCTATTTGTTAGTTTTATTGTGTTACCATCTATATTTATCAACCCTTGTTCTACAAGTCTTGCAAATTCTTTTTTAAAAACAAAAATTGGGTTTTCTCCAAATTTTTCTTTAAATTTACCTATATTTACACCATCTATAAGTCTTAAACCTAATAACATAAATTCTTGTTTTTTGGCAAAATCATTTTGTTCTTCTTGAATTATTCTGCTTTCATAAAAATTTTCTATTTCACAATATTTTTGTAAATTTGTTGTATTAGAAAATCTTATCCCATCAATATATGAATGTGCAGCTAAACCAAAACCAATATATTCTTTTTGTTTCCAACAGTCCATATTATGTTTAGATTCAAATCCTCTTTTTGAAAAATTTGAAATTTCATAATGATTAAAACCATTTAATTCTAAATAATTTTTTACATACCAATACATGTTTCTCTCTTCTTCTTCACTTGGAAGAATTAACTTTCCAGTTTCAATTTGGTCATAAAGCTTTGTGTTTTCCTCTACTATTAATGAGTATACAGAAATATGTTCTGGACCTAAATCTATTATTTTTTCTAACGAATCTTTTATGTCGGTAATTTTTTGGTTTGGAAAGCCAATCATTAAATCCACATTTATGTTGTTAAATCCGATTTCTCTTGCCAAATTATATGTTTTTAAAAAGTCTTCAAAATTATGTATTCTACCTATTTGTTTTAATAATTCATTATTTGTGGACTGAAGTCCAATACTTAACCTATTTATTCCACTTTCCCTATAAATTTCTAACTTCTCTTTGTTTACTGTTCCCGGATTAATTTCAATTGTAATTTCATTTGCAGTATTATTTGGAATTTGTTTTAAAATATCTTTAATAAAATAAGCCTCTACAAAAGAAGGTGTTCCCCCACCTATATATATTGTTGATATTTTATATTGATTATTTTTTGTAAAAAATTCACTTATCTCTTTTTTTAATGCTTTAAAATATTCTTTTTGCAATTCTTCCTGATTAGGAAAAGATACAAAATCACAATAATAACATTTTTGCTTGCAAAAAGGTATATGAATATAAACTCCTAATTCTTTCATTGTTAAACAGTCCTTTTCTTGGTGTTGGTGACATTGGTGCCGGTTCTTTTTGTCACTTTTGTGATATTAGTGACATCGGTGACATCGGTGCCGGTTCTTTTTGTCACTGAGCAATTTTAATAATTTTTTTCAATCTATAATTTACGCCTGATTTACCAATAGGATTTTTCAACTTTTCCCCTAATTTTTCTAATGGCATATCTGGAAATTGTAATCTTAAATTTGCAATTTCTTTTAAATTATCATCCAATTTTTCGAATTTCCCATTTTGCTTTAGTTTTTTTATTGCATTTATTTGCTCTATTGACGCATTTAAAACTTTATTTAAATTTGCTCCTTCACAATTAACTAATCTATTAATTTTATTATTCATATGTTTTTGAACTCTTATTTCTTCAAATTTTAAAACAGATTTATTCGCTCCAATAAATGCTAAAAATTTAGATATTTCCTCTCCATCTTTTATATATAATAAATTTTCTTTTTGTCTTAAATATATATCATTTCTTTTGAGAATCTCTACAATTTTTGTTGCAGTATCCTGTAATTTGATTTTGAACTCTAAATTATACTTATTTTGTGGATTATTTATAGAACCCGAACCCATAAAAGCTCCCCTTACAAATGCTCTAATTTCTTGCATAGATGCAATCTCAAGTTCTAAAGGTTCTAGTTTTTTTAATATGTTTTTACTAATTTCTATAAAAAATACATTTCCAATAACATTTATATTAAAATTTTCTATTCCAACATTCCTTGCCAGTTTTGCAAATCTATCAATATTGTAATCATTTTCTGTTGAATATTTTATGTAATATTTTGAATCTGTAATATTATTGCTTTCCAAATATCCATAAAACTCACATTTTACCTCTGCTTTATTTGCTAAATTATTTATTTTACTTAATTCTTGTTTAACTTGTTTTGAAAATGACATTTTTTCTCCTTTTGTGACATTGGTGCCGGTTCTTTTTGTCACTTTTTTGTGATATTGGTGACATCGGTGCCGGTTCTTTTTGTCACTCAAAATTCTATATATTTTATTCCTGTTTATTCCCAATACCCTCGAAATCTGGCGAGGATTTGTTCCACCAATATTACCAATTTCTTTTACTATTTCTTCTTCATTAGAATGATTTTTTAAATATTTTGGGATACTCTCAGTAGACTTTATATTAAATTTTTTTATTATGATATCTATCAGTTGTTCATCAGTTAGTTTTTGCAATAATTCAAAATCTGCAAAATTATTTATTTCGTAAGATTTCTCAATTCCTAGCGTATATTTCTCAAACTCGTATCTATTGTTATTAAAGTAATACATTAAAACATCTGTCGATGTAATTCCTTTTCTATTTGAAGTTACATAATCTTTATAGCTACTCCATCTATAATTTTCTGTTTTCTCGACATTGGCTTTTTCAGGATTCCTATGTACATACCTGCACACTTCTAAAAAATAGTCTTTAGTTTGAACCTTTTTACTTTTAAATCTGTTTCGAACAAACGGACCTTCTCGATCGTATTTTTTATTGAAATAATATACATATCTAACTGTTAAACTTTGGATTGATTTTGATAACAAATTATCATCAACTCTTATAACCATATGTACATGGTTATTCATTAAACAATAGGCAAAAACGGTATATGCATATTGTTTTTGAGATTTACGAATATTTTCTAAAAAAACACATCTATCTTGATTATCATAAAAAATATCTTGATTATCTATACCTTTTATTATTATATGGTAAATTTTTGAATCACAAAATGTTCTAAGGGCTCTTGGCATATTTTAACACTCCTCTATATATTTAATTTTAGTGTTTAAAAAATTGCCCCTAAAAATTTTTGTAACACAATGAATATTGTACCACACTTTTTTAAATATTGCTATACTTTATGTAAAAAAGCAGAAATTTTCCCTCAAATTAAATATGCTTGATTTTTTAATATTTTATCTTAAATTTTTGTAATATAAAACTTTATTCTTTTTTTGAGCCAAAGAAATACCTGTCGCACGGATGACAAAAAGAACCGGCACCAATGTCACTTGTGTAAAAAAGATGACAAAAAGAACCGGCACCAATGTCACTTGGCACCGTTGTCACTTCTTTGTCACATTAAATTTTCTGGATTTAGCATTTCTAATTCTTGAATAACAAATCTTCCATCTTTTCTAATAAGTACATCATCAAAATATATTTCTCCTCCACCATATTCTGGAGTTTGAATACATACAATATCCCAGTGTATATTTGATCTATTTCCATTGTCACTTTCTTCTAGACTATCACCTGGGGTAAAATGGAAACTTCCACTTATTTTTTCATCAAATAAAGTATCTCCCATAGTATTTTTAATATATGGATTTAGCCCTAACGCAAATTCTCCAATATATCTTGCACCTTCATCTGTATCTAGTATTTCATTTAGTTCTTTTGTTCTTTCTCCTGCTTCTGCTTTTATTATTTTACCATCTTTAAATTCAAAATAAATATCATTAAAAGTAATTCCATTATACACAGTTTCTGTATTATATTTAATATGTCCATTTACACTGTATTTTGTAGGACACGAAGCTACTTCTCCATCTGGAATATTAAATGTTCCAAAATATTTTTCAGCTGGAATTCCTTCTACACTAAATTTCAAATCTGTATTTGGCCCTACTATATGTACATTTTTTGTTTTTGATAATAACTGTTTTAATGGTTCCATTGCTTTTTGCATTTTTCCATAATCGATTGTACAAACATTATAAAAAAACACCGTAAATTCTTCTAAATTCATCTTAGCCATTTCTGCCATAGCACTATTTGGATACCTTAAAATACACCATTTTGTATTTTTCACTCTTTCTTCAAAGTGTACTGGTGTCTGATAGTATTTATTGTATATTTCCATTGCTTCTCTTGAAATTCCTTCAAGCTCTTTAGATGTTGCTGATCTAATTCCAATATATGCATCTGCGCCCTGCATTTTTATTAACTCATATTTTTCATATTCTTTTATTTGTTCTTCATTACAATTTAGTAAAATCTCTTTCAAAACCTTATAATCTATTATATTAAATAGTGGTATTGCACCAATTTCTTTTGCTTGCTTTATTAATTCATTTGCTAAATCTGAACAATCAGTTCCTATCATCTCAATTAAAATTTTTTCTCCTTTTTTTAAGCTAACTGAATGATTTAGTAAATTATGAGCCAATTCTCTAACCTTTTTTTCCATAATATTCCTCCTACTCCTTTTTTACCTTATATTAACATATAAAAATAAATAATTCAACAGTTTAAAGAGCCTTTCGACTGTTTTTGACAAATTCTGCATTTTTTTAGTTGTATAATTATTGCATCTCATTTAAAAGGAGGTGAGATATATGATCCACTTTGGAGATAAACATAAGAAAAAAAATACTAACAAAGTAAAAAAACTATTACATAAAATATTTAAGACATTAAAAACAGTTTTTGAAGCTTTAGAAGTATTGAAAACTATTATTGAATTGTTTCGATAATAGTTTAAACCCGGCATTCTGCAAAATGCCGGGTTTTTTAGATGCTTTTAGCATCTACATCTCATTTAAAATTTAGCTATATATGATCCACTTTTTATCTATAAGCTATATATATTATACTACAAATTTATTTTTTTGCAATATTTTTTTGATTTTTTTATAAAAACATTTTGACAAAATGTTACTATTCACGATTGATTTGTTGTTACAATTCACAGTTCTTAAATTCCAATAGTCCTGCCTAACGTGATTAATATATAATTTTTAATCGTCCTGCCTATTCTAATGATTTCATCAAAAGTCCTTACGGACTTTTGGAAATCATTGAACAGCCCTGCACACCCTGTCCTCATAAAAATTATATATTAATCACTTGCGCGGACTTATAGCGATTATAACTGTGAATTGTAACAACAAAATTCGACTATAGCACAAAAATGACAAATTATTATACCTATACCTTGACAATAAAATATAATATTGATATATTTTTTTATATAAAATTATCCAAGAAAGGATTAATAAGTTATGGAAAAAGATGTTAATAAAAATAATAGTATGATTCAAGGTAAAAGCTATATTGGTGTTGGATGTGGAGCTGTAATTTTAAATGAACATAATGAAATTTTATTACAATTAAGAAATAAATCTCCTGAAAAGGGATATTGGAGTATCCCTGGTGGTAGAGTAGAATTATTCGAAAAAATTGAAGATACAATAAAAAGAGAGGTTATGGAAGAAACTGGTGTCCAAGTAGAAGTCGTTGATTTACTAGGTATTTGCAATCATATAGTAGAAAATGAACATGTACATTGGGTATCTCCAAGTTATCTATGTAAAATAATAAAAGGTATTCCTGAGATTAAAGAACCAAAAAACCATTTAGACCTTAAGTGGTTTAATATAAATAATCTTCCTGAAAATATTACACTTACAACTAAAGTTGCATTAGAAAATTATAATAAATATATCTTAAAGAATACTTAAAATTTAGCTAAAAGGAACAGGTTGCAATTGTTAAAAATGTAACAAAAGCCCCCCGTTACCAATTGTTAAAATTTTTTTTAAAATCGAAAGCACATTCTTGTCTAACTTTACTTGTGTTGACAACATGAATGTGGTTTCCTTGTTACTAAACTTTTCCAAATAAATTTAATGGCCAAATACGAATAGCTACTGTACTTTCTATTTTTTCTAGAGGAATACATCCAAAGCATCTGCAATCTGTGCTTTGTGCTCTGTTATCTCCCATTGCAAATACTGAATTTTGGGGTACAACTAAACCTGTTACGTAACCTTTTCCATTGTCTGTAACTACACCTGGCTGAAGATATGGCTCTTTAAATTCCACATCATTTATAAATACTTTTCCATCTTCAATTACAACATGATCTCCAGGTAGCCCTATTACTCTTTTAATGTAGCTTACTTTTCCTAATTCAAGTACATTGTGTGTGAATTTTTTCCAAAATGTATTCGACTCATTATCATATCTTGCAATTACATTTTCTTCTTTTTCTTCTTTTGAAAGTAGTGTTTTTGATGGAGCCTCAAAAGTTATTATATCTCCTCTTTTAGGCAGTTTTTTGGTTGTTCTTCCCCATCTATTTAACCATAACCTTTGGTTCTCTATTAATGTCGGGTACATTGATGGTTGTTTTACAATTGTTAGAGTTCCTATATAATATTTAACAGATATTGCAATTACAATAGCAATTAGTACACATAAAATCCAATCTAATATATTTTTTATTTCCTCTTTATTTTTCATTTTATATTTCATTCTCCTTTCTTTGCATAAAATGCATACATAGTTATAGAAAATAAATTCCTTTATACTACAGCTTAAAATTACGGCCTTTATAGGCTTTAATTTATATTTCTAAACTTAACTACACACAGGTTAAAATTCCAAACCCTAGAAAATACATTTCTATTGTAGCAGTAGCAATAATTAACTTATATTTCCAATTAATACTAAACCTACCTGTATAGTTTTTTAAATTATTTAATGTGACTTGTTGTAAGTCTTCACTAAATTGTAATTTATTTAAAATTTCAATATATTCTTTAGGTTTCATCTTTTTACTCCAATCCAATTTTTAATTTTTCTCTTGCTCTAGAAAGCCTAATACCAATGGTATTTTCTTTTTCTTTTAAAATTTTTGCAATTTCTTTTATTGTATATTTTTCATAATAGTATAGATATATTAATATTCTATATTTATCTGGCAGTTTATTTATTTCTTCTAAAATTTCACATTCATAATGTTGAAGGTATGGAAGGTCACTTTCTGGTAATGGTCCTCTTTTCTTTATCCATGCAGACTTTAAATAATCTTTACATAAATTAATTGTTACTCTAATAAACCATGCTTTTTCATTATTCAAACTCTCAAATTTTGGACTTTTTTTTATGTATTTTATAAGTACCTCTTGAAGCATATCCTCTGATAAACTGGTGCTTTTTAGATATGTAAATGAAATGTTTAGTATTATTTTTGAGTATTTATTATATATTTCTACGATCTTTTCTTCATCATATTTTTTAGTTTTCATCATTTTTCCTTTCATATATAATACGATTTACTTTTTAATTTTTTTTCATTATAACATAAAAAATTTGATTAACATACATATATAAATTAATTCAACATTTTATAAAGCCCTTCGACCGTTTTTGACAAATTCTGCATATTTTTTGTTGTATAATTATTGCATCTCGTTGTAAAGGAGGTGAGAAATATGCCTCAAAGTAGAGATAAACATAAGAAAAAAAATACTAACAAAGTAAAAAAACTATTACATAAAATATTTAAGACATTAAAAACAGTTTTTGAAGCTTTAGAAGTATTGAAAACTATTATTGAACTTTTTCGATAATAGTTTAAAACCGGCATTCTGCGAAAATGCCGGTTTTTTTAGATGCTTTTAGCATCTATATCTCATTGAAATTTAGCTAGATATGCCTCAACTTTATCTATAAGCTATATATATTATACTACAAATTTATATTTTTGCAATATTTTTTAACAAAAACTTTTTGACAAAATTCGACTTTACAGATTATGCAACTGCTAGTTGACAAATTTCAAGGTTAGTTTGGTTGATTTTAATGATTAATAATGTTAAAATTTTAATAAAGGATAGGAGTGATATTTATGAATTTTAGTGAAAAACTTATAAAGTTAAGAAAAGAAAAAGGCTTATCACAGGAGGAATTGGGTTATAAAATTAATGTTTCAAGACAAGCTGTTTCAAAATGGGAATCTAATCAATCAAAACCAGAGATTGAAAAACTTAAAGAAATTAGCAATTTTTTTAATGTTAGTATTGATTATTTATTAAATGATACTAATATTGAAAATGCTCAAAATACTGAGCAAAAAAATCTTGTTAGAAGTGCCACAAAAAAATTATCGATATTATTTATTCTTATTTTAGGTATTTATGTTATTACAGTAATATATAAATTAATTGCATTGAGTGTATTATACAATAGAGCAAATAGTTTTTCTGAGGATAATTATTGGATGAATGTTAATACCGAATTTAGTTCACATTATAATGATAAGTACAATTCAGAATTAGATATTTCTAGAGACGGTAATATAAAAATGCTGATGATTTCTAGTGGTCTCAATTTAGATCAAACAGATTTAGAAACTCCTCAATATATAATTTATATTGATAAAGATAACCATATCGGATATGAATTAAATTATGATTCAAACGAAAAAAAATATGAATATTCTAATTTAGATACCGATTTTGATGATTATTTTCAAACAAATGACGTAAAAGAAGAAACTCTAAAAACAATAGAAAACAGATTTTGGTTTGCATTAAACCCACTATGCTTCGTTTCATTAAGCAATGAGTATAACGATGAATGTATAAAAAACTATTATTTTAAAGATTTTCACATAGTTTCAGCCACTTATGAATATGATAATGTAGGTCTTATATCAAACATTACTGAATATTATAATTATGAATATAAAACAATTACATATAGTTATGATTATGTTCCAGAACATTTTGGCGATAGTATTATTAGTCCACTTGAAGATGAAGATTTTAATGGAAAAATTATATTTTAATATAGCAAAAAACCGGGGCCAATTGTTAAATAGCAAAGAGGACCCGGTTTCACTGTTGGCAAAAAGTGACAAAAAGAACCGGCACCAATGTCACCTATCACACAAAAAGGTGACAAAAAGAACCGGCACCAATGTCACCACCAGCAAAAAGTGACAAAAAGAACCGGTACCAATGTCACCTGTCACACCATAGCTATTAATGCTTTTATTTTTATTCCTTGAGATGTAAACATTTTTTCATGTTCTGTTTCAATGTTTTGCCAAAAATTTTCTTCTTGATGCAAGTCTGTGGTTTGTTTTATAATCTTAAAATCTGCAAGCTTTAAATATTCTAAACTATCGAAAAATAGCTCATCATCATCTGTTTTGAAGAAAATTTGTCCATTTGGTTTTAAAAATTCCTTATATTTTTCAAGTTGTTTTATATGTGTTAATCTTCTTTTATTGTGCTTTTTTCTTGGCCATGGGTTACAAAAATTTATATATATTTTTTCTATTTCATCTTCTTTAGATAGAATTTGATCTATTTGTTCTATATTATATCTTGTAATAATTACATTTTCTATTTGTATTTGTTTTTCATTATATACTTTTTCTATATTTCTTTTAGCTAAACCTAACATTGGGTCTACTAGGTCTATTGCTAAATAGTTTTCATTTAAATTATTACTCGCAATTTCTGCTATAAAGCTACCTTTTCCACATCCTAATTCCAAATTAAGAGGCAAATTTGGATTTTTAAAACTTTGTTTCCATTTGCCTCTTAATTCTTTTGGATTATCTACATAAAAAGTACTTTCCAATAATTCTGGACGTGCCCATTTTTTGTATCTAATTCTCATAATATACCTCTTGTACTAATTAAATTATTTCACAAATATTGAAATTTTCAATATTTAGATAATCTCCATTAATCTTATTCTTCTGTAGTATCAAGTTTAGCATCTTCTGCTACTGGTGTTTGGGCAGTTTCAGTTTTTACTTCTTCTACAACTGGTGTTTCAGCATTTTCAGCTTTTACTTCTTCTACAACTGGTACTTCATCATTTTCAGCTTTTACTTCTTCAACTACAGGTGTTTGAGCAGTTTCAGTTTTAACTTCTTCATTTACTGTTTCTGCTTCTCCTTCAGTTGGTACTTCTATTTTTTCACCTTTTATTATTACTTCTTTGTCCTCTATTCTTGCACCAGCTATTTCTTTAGTTTTAGCTGCTTTTCCTATTCTATCTCTTAAATAGAATAATCTTGCTCTTCTTGCTTTACCTACTCTTACAAGTTCAACTTTTTCAACTAATGGTGAGTGAACTAAAAATGTTTTTTCAACACCTACA
>CAMVKF010000050.1 GCA_947168035.1 uncultured Clostridia bacterium
TATAAAAGAACCTAGGTATAATGAGTCAACTAAAAATGAGAAGGTTTTATTAGCAAAAAGAATATTTTTATGTACATTAATAGTAGGAATTTTAAAATTAATATCAAATCAAATATTAATGTATGATGTACTAACAGCAATATTTTTAGCAATAATAGTTACAATATTTTATAAATTATTTGTAAATGCAATAACAGTTTTAATAAACTTTAACGAAAAAATGGCATTTTCTATAGAAGAAGTATTAGCAACAAGTTTACTTTTAGCAATTGCAGTATGTAGTTTTGGAGACTTAACAATTTTAGGTTTTTCAATAAGAAATGTACTTTCAATATTTATTGTTCTAGTTTTAGGTTGGAAACATGGAATGTTAATACGGAACAACAGCAGGAGTTACAATAGGGGTTTCTTTGGGAATAATTGCAAATAATGAGCCAGTAGTAGTTGCTGCCTATGCAATTTCTGGATTAATTTCAGGAATACTAAATAAATTTGGCAAAATAGGCGTAATAGGTGGATTTATTTTAGGAAATATAGTACTCTCATATTTTGCAAATGGAATGGTAATTAGTATAGTTTTATTTAAAGAAATATTAATTGCAGGAATAGCACTAATTGCAGTACCTAAAAATATAAATTTAAATATAGAAAACATACTTATTGGTAAAAAATTTTTACCAATAGGTGCAAATAGAGGGTTAAATAAAAGTAAAGAAACAGTAAACAAATTAAATAATATATCAAAAGCTGTTGAAGCAATGGCTACAAGTTATAAAAATGTGGCTGCAACAGCAATAACAAAAGAAGATTTAAGAGAAAAAAATAAACAAAAATTTATTGCAGAATTGTTAAATAATTTAGACAATATGGAAGAAAACCTGTTATATGAAATAATTTCTAATGTAGAAGGAAATATAGTAGATGAGATTTTTTCACATTTAATGGAAAATCAATTTATAAAAGAAAAAGATTTAATTAGAATTTTAGCTAAAAATAACAATTATGTTGTAGGTTTTGACCAAGATGAAAAAGGTATAGAAGAAGATATACAAAAAATGACAAATGCTATAAATTCTGCATATAGAATAAGCAAAATGAACTTTATTTGGAGTATTCGTTTAGATGAAGAGAAAAAGAATTTTGAAACACAGCTTAATGGCGTTTCTCACGCAATTTCAGGTTTAGCAAAAGATTTAGATGATGAGCTACAAGAAGAAAATTTAAATTTAGAAGAAAAAGAGCAAATTATAACTATTTTAAAACAAAAAGAGATTTTAGTACAAGATATTTTTATAAATACAAATGATAGATGTAAAGTAGAATTATACATAGAAAAAAATGAAATAAAAGATGCTCAAAAACAAATACTAGATGTTTTAAATAAAATTTTAAAAGAAAAGTTTGAAATAAAACAAGAAACAGAAATAAAAAGTGAAAACTTAATAAAATATGAGATAATTGCACAAGACAAATATATTTTAAGTGTTGGAATTTCTTCTAAAACAAAAGAAAATATGCCAGTTTCAGGTGATGGTTTTCTTAAAACTAAGTTAAAAGATGGAAAATATTTGCTTGCTATAAGTGATGGAATGGGTTCTGGTATAAAAGCTAGAGAAAGTAGCCAAATAGTAATTTCAATGTTGCAAAGACTTCTAAATTCAGGGTTTGAAAAACAAACCTCAATAGAACTAATAAATTCAAATTTATTAAACACACAAGAAGAAACATTTGCAACTTTAGATATTGCAATACTAGATTTATATAAAGGAAACATGGAATTTATAAAAAACGGTGCTATGCCAACATATATAAAACAAAATAAAAAAGTACAAGTAATAAAGTCAAAAACCTTACCAACCGGAATAGTAAAAGAACTAAATGCAGATGTATTTGATAAAGACTTAGAAAATGAGCAAATAATAGTAATGTGTAGTGATGGAATATTAGATTCTAATATAGAATATAAAAATAAGGAATTATGGTTAAAATACTTGCTTGAAGATATAGAAATAACAACTCCTCAAAAAATAGCAGATATTATTTTAAATGAAGCAATAGATAATAATTATGGAAAAATAAAAGATGATATGACAGTAATTGTATTCAAAATTGTAAAAAAATAAATGTTGACCTTCAAATTTTTTAATGATAAAATATAAAAAATAAACTTTGGAAAAAAGGATAAAAAATGGGAAAAAGAAAGAATTTAAAAGAAATAAAAATTATTGTTCTAGTATTAGTAGTAATTTTATTAGTAAGCTTAATAGCAGTATTTGTAAAAATTAAAAACAACAAGAATTATGAGGCAACTCGGAACAGTTGCTGAAGTGCAAGATGTAATAGAAAAAACAGATGAAAATGAATCTTCTGAGATGGTAATTAGTATCGAAGAACAGCAAGAAGGTGATGTTTTAGAAGAAAAACCAGAAGATACCAGTTGGGACGACAAAGATGCAAAAGATACAAAGGTAGATTTAGAAGAAGAAAAAAAGAATGAAAAAAACAATAAAAATTCAGGAAATACATATTATATAAAAATAAATTATACTGCAAATGTTGTTACAGTATATACTAAAGACAGTGATGGAAATTATACAGTTCCTGTAAAAGCAATTGTATGTTCAACAGGAAAGGCAACTCCAACTGGAGGAGTTTATAAAATGAGCAATAAATATAGGTGGCACCAGTTAAATGGTGGAGTTTATGGGCAATATTGTTCAAGAATAACAGGACATATTTTATTCCATTCAGTACCATATGCAAATAATACACCAGATAGCTTAAAATATGTAGCATATGATAAATTAGGTACAAAAGCCTCTGCTGGTTGTATAAGGCTTACTTGCCAAGATGCAATGTGGATTTACAATAATTGCTCAAGTGGAACATATGTAGAGTTTTACTCTTCAAGTGATCCAGGACCTCTTGGAAAGCCATCTGCTAAGAAAATTTCTTCAAATGAAAAATGTAGAAATTGGGATCCAACAGATCCAACGCCTGGAAATCCTTGGCATACGTATGTTGAACAAGCATCTACTACTGTAGAGGAAAAGAAAAATACACAAAATGCCGAAACTCCAAAAGAAAAATCAGAAGAAACAAAACAAAAAGAAGACACAAACACACAAAGTCAAAATACTGTAGAAAATACCCAAAATAGTAATACAAATACAACCCAAAATGTAGATAATAAAGACAATAATACAAATACTAACACCAATACCAACGCTAACACTAACATTAATACAAATACAAACAATAATACTAATACTGTTTCAAATAATAACAATTCAGAAAATAAGGCTAATTCAACAAACTCAACAAATGCAACAAACGAAGCAAAAAATACAAATTCTGTATAGAGGTGAGAAATAAATATATTCCAGCATCCTACATCATAAATTTAATTCTTACTGAAAGTAAAAAAATAAAAGGAGGAATAAAAAATGACAGATATAGAAATTGCAAGAAACACAAAACTAGAAAATATTAACACAATAGCAACAAAATGTGGATTACAAGAGGAAGAAATTGAAGTTTATGGAAAACATAAAGCAAAAATTAACCAAAAAGCATTTGAAAGATTAAAAAACAAAAAAGATGGTAAGCTAATACTAGTTACTGCAATGAACCCAACACCACTAGGAGAAGGTAAAACAACAGTATCAATTGCAATTGCTGATGGTTTGAACAGATTAAACAAAAACGCAGTATTAGCATTAAGAGAGCCTTCACTTGGTCCAGTGTTCGGATTAAAAGGAGGAGCAACAGGTGGTGGAAAAGTTCAAATCGCTCCAATGGAAGATATAAATTTACACTTTACAGGAGATATTCATGCAATTACTTCAGCTAATAATTTATTAGCTGCAATGATAGACAACCATATTTATTTTGGAAATAACCTAAAAATAAAAAAAGTTACTTGGAAAAGATGTGTAGATTTAAATGATAGACAATTAAGAGTAGTAAATACAGGTCTTTCAGGAGAACAAAAAATTGTTCCAAGAGAAGATGGTTTTGACATAACAGTTGCCTCAGAAATAATGGCAGTACTTTGTTTATCTAAAGATTTAGAAGATTTAAAAGAAAAATTAGGAAATATTATTATAGGTTATAATGAAGAGGAAAAACCTGTATTTGCAAAAGATTTAAATGCACAAGGTGCAATGACAGTATTATTAAAAGATGCAATTAACCCTAACTTAGTACAAAGTTTAGAGCATACACCAGCCATAGTTCATGGAGGTCCATTTGCAAATATTGCACATGGATGTAACTCAATAAGAGCAACATCTTTAGCATTAAAAATAGGAGATTATGTTGTAACAGAGGCAGGTTTTGGTTCAGACTTAGGTGCAGAAAAATTTATGGATATAAAATGCAGAAAAGCTAATTTAAAACCAGATGTAGTTGTATGTGTTGCAACAATTAAAGCTATAAAATATCATGGTGGAGCTTTAAAAGAGGAAATACAAAAAGAAAATTTTGAAGCACTAAAATTAGGTATGCATAATTTATTTGTACATATTGAAAATTTAAGAAATGTCTTTGGAATGAATGTAATAGTAGCTCTAAATAGATTTTTAACAGATACTGAAAAAGAAATAGATTTTGTAAAACAAGAATTAGAAAATAGAGGTTTTGAATTTAGCTGTGTTGAAGGTTGGGCAAAAGGTGGAGAAGGAGCAATAGATATAGCTGAAAAAATTGAAAAACTTGCAAACATCCCAACAGATTTAAAATATTCTTATGATGTAAATGAAAGTATAAAAACTAAAATTCTTAATGTTGCTCAAAAAATTTATAGAGCAAAAGGGGTAAATTATACATCAGAAGCAGAAGAAAATATAAAAAAGATTGAAGATTTAGGTTACGGAAATTTACCAATATGTATTGCAAAAACACAATATTCACTATCAGATGACCAAACAAACCTTGTTTGCAATAATGATTATGAAATAACTGTTAGAGATGTAATATTAAAAGCTGGAAGCGGGTTTATAGTAGTTTTAGCAGGAAAAATAATGACAATGCCAGGTTTACCAAGAGTTCCAGCAGCAGAAAGTATAGACATAGACGAAAACGGAGAAATTGTAGGAATATTCTAAAACAAATTTAAAGGTGAGTATTTTCTAAAAACATTGAAATATTAATAATTTTAAAAGTTTCGAATGTGATTGGAGTAATTTTAGAAATTCTAAGAAGATTTTTTGGAAAATGTTCGCGTCGAGCGAAGCGAGGACTAAGTGAAAGGGTGCCGAAAAATCGATGTAGAATTTCTTATAATTACGAAATGAGCCGAGAAACTTTGAGAATTATTAATATTTCAATGTTTAAAGAAAAAAATAGCTAACTATGGAAAGGAGAAAAAATGCAAGTTACACAAAACATTTATAATATAGGAGCAAACAATGAAGAAATAAGGCTTTTCGAAGGTCAATACATTGTTCCAAATGGTATGAGTTATAATTCATACTTAATAAAAGACGAAAAAAATGTAATATTAGATACAGTAGATAAATGCGTAACAGAAAAATGGCTTCAAAACCTAGAAAACACTTTAAATGGTGAAAATATAGATTACTTAATAATATCACATATGGAACCAGACCATAGTTATAACATAGGAAGGCTTTTAGAAAAATTTCCTGAAATGAAAATTGTTGGAAATGCTCTAACATTTAATATGTTATCAAGATTTTTTGATGTAGATATAGAAAATAGAAAAATATTGGTAAAAGAAGGAGACACTTTAAACACTGGAAAACATACATTAAAGTTTGTTATGGCACCAATGGTACATTGGCCAGAGGTAATGTTTACATATGAGCAAACAGAAAAATTATTATTTTCAGCAGATGCATTTGGAAAATTTGGAACAATAAAAGAAAACGAAGATTGGCTAGAAGAAGCTCGTAGGTATTATGTAGGAATTGTAGGAAAATTCGGGCCACAAGTTCAAGCAGTACTTAAAAAACTAGAAAACTTTGAAATACAACAAATATTACCACTACATGGACCAGTATTAAAAGAAAATTTAGCTTATTATATAGAAAAATATGATAAATGGAGTAGTTATAAGCCAGAAGAAGAAGGCATTTTAATTGCATGCAGTTCTATACATGGCAATACATTAGAAGCTGCAAAATATTTACAAAACCTTATAAAAGAAAATAACAAAAATGTGGAATTAGTAGACTTAACTAAAGTCAATCTTTCACAAGCAATTTCATTGGCATTTAAGTATAGCAAATTAATTGTTGCATCATCTAGTTATAATGCTGGGCTATTTCCGCCAATGGAACAATTTTTAAATAATTTAAAAGAGAGAAACTTTAGCAAAAGAAAAGTAGCTATAATAGAAAATGGAACTTGGGCACCATCTAGTGGAAAAGTAATGAAAGAAATCTTAAGCCAAATGAAAGAAATAGAATTAGTAGAAAAAGTAATTACAATAAAATCTACCATGAATGATGAAACAAAACAGGAACTTAAAGAACTTGCTGAAAATATGTAATGAAGGACCTTAAAATAATATTTAAACATTGTAGGGGCGATTTTAATCGCCCGCAAAAAAAGGAAAGGAGGAAAAGGGATGAAATACAAATGTACAATTTGTGGTTACATATATGATGAAGAACTAGAAGGAACAAAATTTGAAGATCTTCCAGAAGATTGGACTTGCCCACTTTGCGGAGTAGGAAAAGAAAACTTTGAAAAATATGAAGAGTAAAAACATTCCTCACACAATGTTGTGAGGAATGTTTTTGTAAGTAACAAACTTCCATAAAAAGTTGTTTGATTTTATTGAAAAAAGTGAATATTTTTGATACAATTTAAGGGTCATAGTAATTAATTTAGAAGAGGGTGATAGATATGATAATTGCGGTAATAATTTTAATAATCATTATTATTTATAATAGTAATGATTATAATAATCAGTACAAAAAATTTAAAAAGAAAATTCAAGAATTAGAAGAAGAATTAGCACAATATAAAAAGGGCAATAAAGAAGAAATTCAAAAGGAAGTTTTAACACAAGTAGTAGACAAATATCAAGAAGAAAAAGTAAATAATAAAGAAAAAATTGAAAGAAATGAAAATATTAATAATGTAGTAAAAAATAAGGAATTTGTTGATAACACTAAAACTACATCTAAAAAAGAGAACAAACAAAAAGATGATGAAGGAGTAAAAAATAAATTTATCCTTATGGCTGGAGCTGTATTAATAGTATTAGCAGCAGTAGTTTTTCTAACATCAACATGGCATACTATACCTAATGTGGTAAAAACAATAGTTATAATACTATTGTCTGGGGTATTTATTGGAGCAAGTAATATTGCAAAAAAAGTATTAAAACTTGAAGAAACAGCAAAAACATTTTTATATATTGCATTAGCATATTTACCAATATCATTGTTTTCAATATCTCTATTTGGACTAATTGGAGATTATTTCTCAATTTATGGTGATGGTAAAAATTTATATTATGCTATTTCTACGGCTTTTTTAGCGATTTTATATTTTACAATAGGAAATAAAAGAAAACAAAATGTATTAATTCACTCAAGTATGATAATGCAATTATTAGCAACAATATTTATATCACTTTGTATAAGTATGAATATAAACATTGCAATATTTGGAATTGTAATTTACAATACAGCAATGTTATTACTAAAGCAAAAATATTTTAAAAAATATATAAAAATTATAAATATATATAATGATATATATTTATATTCTACTCTAATAATAGAAATTTGTTTATTAATTAAAGGCAATTTGGCAGTAGATATATTAAGTAATGGATTATTAATTTTTAATCTGTATTTAAAATATAAACAAAATAAAAATTACAAAAATATTATTTTAATTTTAACACAAATCTTAGTATTAGCTGTATCTTGCTTAAATATAAGTAGTAATGTGCTTGATATACAAATAAGACAAATAGTGTTCTACTTATTGCTAATTGAAATATATGTTGTTGGAACGAGGAATAAGGCAATTGAATGGAAAGAATCATCAATGCTAGTTGTAAGTGTTGGAATGATTTTGCTTTACATTTCTACATTTATGTTTGAAGATACAACATTAATACTTAAAAGATACATAATTTTATGGACTATATCTTTACTAAATATAGTAAATTACAACATATCAAATAGAAAAAAACTATTTATAAATTTAATACCTATTGGAATATTTTTAGCACAAATAAATACAATTTGGGAAAGCAATCTAAATATTTATTATTTAATATATACAGAAATAGGAATGCTTGCATTTTCTATGCTAAATCTGTTAAAAGATAAAAATTCTAACCTTATTTTACAAAGTTATTCAAATGCAATGACATTAATAGCAGTTGTTAGTGGCTTTATGTATAATAATAACATGATTACAAATACAATTATTTTTACATTATTAATGGTAGTGTATGGTATAGGATATATAAGAAATCATAATATAAAAATATATAAATTTATAGCATATTTTCTATTAAATATTGTTTTTTATTCGGTTTTACATAGATGCAATATAGTAGAATATAATAAATATATATTGTTTATAACAACAATTATTATTACTTTATTAGAAATATTCTTAAATAAAATAAAAGATGATAGCACAACAGTATATTTAGTTTTTTCATACATAATTTCATATTGTGTTCTTAATGGTGTTATAGATGTAGTATCATTTTTAGCAATAATAATGTTAGATATAATGTTTGTTTTATATATTAAAAATAAACATGCTAATAAAAATTTAATAGTTATTCCATTTATTGCAGTATTGCCAAGTGTTTATTTATCTAAATGGGCAATAATAAATGGAATAAATATAATGATTTTTGCAAACTTTATTCTTATTTTAATAACAACAATACTATCAGCTAGAGAAGAAAAGATAAATGTATACACAATTATCTCAGCAATCTATATTTTAATGCAAACATTTACACTTAAGTTTAGTATTTATATAAATCTTGCTTTAGCTATAGTATGGGCACTATGCCATTTGGTAAAAATGCCAAAAGAAAGAGAAAAATTCGAAGGTCTAGCATATATACTAGGGTTAATACTATACAATAACATAGTAAAAGATTTGCCAACAACAATGGTTCGTATAGACTCAATTACAGCGTTCCAATATTTAGGTTATATAATATTTAGCATTTGTATAACAAGAAACATTCTAAAAAAACATTTGCCTCAAGAATATAAAATTATAGAATATTTAGCATTTTCAACAATGTATATTTTAGCAATATCAAATTATACAGATGAAATTGATGGAATGATATTTGTTTTAATGATAGTGTGTATTATGGTGTTTAGTTTTATAAAAAAATTTGGACCAATATTTTTCACATCAACTATTGCTGTAATTTTAAATGGTTTTTTATTAACAAGAGAGTTTTGGTATAGTGTTCCTTGGTGGATATATATGTTAATTGTAGGAAGTATTTTAATAATATTTGCTACAAAAAACGAATTAAATGAAAATAAAGATAAAGAATTAATAAAAAATACAATGAAAGCTTTTAAAGAATATATAGATATGTAAAAACTTAATTATTGATGAAAACATAAAAAACCTAAGAAGTTAGTGAAATTCACTAGCTTTTTAGGTTTTATAAAAGTTTAAATTCTTTTCCTTTTAAATATTCTTATTTGATTTTTTTTGGGTAATTTACATAACTTGACTTTTTGCCAAAATTTTGGTAAAATAAAAAAGAACAGCTTTTTATAGAGGTTGCTGAAAAAATTAGCTGAAGATTGGTTTGTTTATATATTATCAGGTTTTAAAGAAGGAGGAAAAATAAATATGGGTGTAAGAATTGATTTTACAGGTGCAAAAATCGGTGGAAAAGTTACAGTAGGTGGAAAAGAATTACCAACGGATGAAAATGGTTATGTAGTATTTGGAGAAAATGAAGATATAACTATAGGTGGACAAAAAGTAAGATTTAATAACACAAGCGGGAAAACTGAAGGAACTGGTCATAATGTAGATGATTCAGTACCAGAAATGCCAAATGAAAAAGACAGTGATGCGGAGCTATTAGAAAAATTTGCTAAAGGGGTCCCAATTTCTAGTTACGAAGATCAACATAGAAAAAAAAGCTTTCTAGAAGGAGTAATTGATATTATAAGAAATATAGGAAGAATATTTGAGCAACGAAGAACAACGACTATTATAGAATCATCTGAAATGCCAAGTGTAAAAGCATGTAGGACAGTTCGTGAGGAATGTAGACGAGAAGACGGTACTTCATATCCAACATATAACCCAAATATTGAAATTACTTCAAGAAATGGAAAAACAGAGATAACTGAAGATGGACAAAAAATGACTGTCGATAGTAGAAATGCTGAGGGAAGATAAAGAGTATTCTTTTATTTAAAAATAGTAGAAGCATAAATTCTTATATGTTTCTACTATTTTTTAACCTAAATTCTTTTCCTTTTAAATACTCTAAAATTCCACTATCTGTTGTAAAATTGAACTTTAGAATATAACTTTTTAGTTGTTGAGTTTTAAAGCCTAGTTTTTTATTAATTTCGTAATTACCATATTTTCCGGTCACCTACTATTGGAAGCCCAATATGAGCAAGATGTGCCCTTATTTGATGAGTTTTGCCTGTTTTAATTTCAACATCAAGTAAAGCTGTTTTGTTAGAATATTTTTCTAAAACAGAGTATGATGTAATAATTTTAGTGTAACCCTTTTTTGGCTCATCAGAAATATATGCCAAAGACTTTTTACTATCTTTAAAAAGGTAGCTTTCAAGTCTTTTGTTTTTTTCTTTAGGTATGCCGTAAACTAAAGCTAAATAATGTTTTTCAATTTCGTGATTTTTAAATTTATTAAGCAAAATGTTTAAAGCATCCTCACATTTTGCATATAAAATTAAGCCAGAAGTATTTCTATCTAATCTATGGCAGGGCATAGGTAAAAATTTTTCTTTAATATAATTTTGATGTACAATTTTAGTTAAACTATTCTCTCCAGTTACTTCTATGTTTATAGGTTTATTAAGTATAAGAATATTATCATCTTCATAGATAATATCCAATTTAAAAGAATCATCCAATAAACTATCTGCAATAAAAAGAGTTATTTCATCACCTTCAAAAACTGTTACATTTTCTGAAACACGTTTTCCATTTATTTTAATATCCTTTTTTCT
>CAMVKF010000051.1 GCA_947168035.1 uncultured Clostridia bacterium
AAAATTACTCCAATCACATTCGAAACTTTTCAAATTATTAATATTTCAATGTTTGAAGGCAATATGATAAAAAAACTATTATCATTCCAATAACTTCATTCCTTCACTAAATCTATAGGAGAATATTAAAAAATGAAAAAAATAGATAAAAAGCAAATTTGTATATTTCTAGCAATTATGCTATTTATATTTGCCGAAATAATTCCAAGAGAGCTAAATAATTTAGATGAAATATGGAATTTTAATTTTGCAAATTCAATTGCAAAAGGATTACTTCCATATAAAGATTTCAGCATAATACAAGGACCATTAGTTCCTCTAATTACAGGCATTATATTAAAAATATTTGGTACAGAAATGTTTATAACTAGAATTCTAGCTGTAATTTTAGATAGTACTATTTTATTTTTAGTATACAAAATAATGGATAAGCTAAGTATTAAAGATTACATAAAATATATAACTTTAGCTATTTTAGCAATTATAATGAAACCTTATTTTGCTTTAGATTATAATTGGGCAAGTTTAAGCTTGGTATTATTAATAATTTATTTGGAAATAACACAAAAAGAAACAATAAAAAAGCAGATATTAATAGGCGTAATTGCAGGTTTTACAATAACAATTAAACAAACAACAGGATTAATAATTTCTATTGCCACAATAGGATGGTGTATTTTAGAAACTAGAAATTTGAAAGATTTAAAAAAATATATAAAAAATATGTTATATAGATTTTTAGGAGTTTTTAGTGTAGTTTCAATTTTTATTGCTATACTTATAGCTTTAGGAATATTTGCAAATTATATAGATTATTGTATTTTAGGAGTAAAAACATTTTCAAATTCTATTTCATATATTGAAGCTTTAATAAAAAATTCTAATATAATTATAAAATTATTAAGTTTTAGTCCATTTTTAGTAAATATTGCATTATTAATTATGTATGTAAAAACAAAAAGTAAAGAACTTTTAGTACTATTTACATATAGTATAGCACAAATGGTTGTAGTTTACCCAATTGCAGATGAAACACATTTTGTAGTAGCAATTGTTCCTACAGTAATTGCAATAGGTTTTCTAATGAATATTTTAATAAAAAAAATATATGAATCAAAAAAAATAGAGATTATTATTAATAGTTTTTTAATATGTTTTATTAGTATTTCTTCAATTTTATTTTTAATAATAGGAATAAATAATTTTAAAATACAAAATAAAAATATGGAATTAAATCATTTTAAATATATACCAGCAAAGCAAGAAGGAATAGAACAAAATAAAAAAATGGGAGAATATATAACTTCTAACTCGAAAGATGTATACATATTAGATGCAGTAGCAGCTCTCTATATGATTCCTGTTGATAGATATAACAAAGACTTCGATATGTTTAATAAAGGAAACTTAGGTTCAAAAGGTGAAGCTGGACAAATAGAAAGAATAAAAAATATGAGTAATTCAATATTTTTAATAAGAAATAAAAAATACAGTAGAAATTGGCAAAACCCAGAAATAGTAAGAAGATACATTATAAATAATATGCAAAAAACTGGAGAGATAGGGATTTTTGATATATACGAATAAAATTAATCATTTTCTAACTATATTTTTACTATTCACAGTCATAATGGCTTGAAGTCCGCGCCAGAGATTAATATATAAATATTTTTCGAAAAATCTCGGCTCAATACACAATCTATTTTACAGCTTAGCCTTAATTGATATATATTTTAGAATGGAGCGCGTAAGGCGAGCAACCGAAGCGTTAGCGAAGGGCGACTGGAGCAATCATCTTATGCGATCTCATAATATAAAAATTTATTTTTATATTATGAGATAAGGAAGATTGCGACACCAAACGGAATGATAAAATATATATCAATTAAGGCTAAGCAGTAAAAATTCGATTTTTCTTAAAATATTTATATATTAATCTCGTGGGCAGGACTATTAGAACTTAAGAGCTGTGAATAGTAACGCTAGAAGTGATTAAAGAAAGGACGATTCTAAAAATGAATGAAAAGCTTTTATTAATAGATGGAAACAGCATAATGAACAGAGCATTTTATGGTATTATGGGAAGTAAAATGCTTTCAAGCAATGGAAAATATACAAATGCTGTATATGGCTTTTTAGCAATATTATTTAAAAATTTAGAAGATTTAAACCCAGATTATATAGCAGTTTCATTTGATTTAAGAGCAAAAACTAAAAGACATGAATTATATGAAAATTATAAAGCTAATCGACATGGAATGCCAGATGAATTAGCTGAACAAATGCCAATGATTAAAGAAGTATTAAATGCAATGAACATAGAAATAATAGAGCAAGAAGGCTACGAAGGAGATGACATTTTAGGAACTCTAGCTAGAATAGGAGAAAAAAAGGGGTTAAATGTAACAATTTTATCAGGAGATAGAGATACTTTTCAGCTTGCAACAGATAAAGTAACAATAAGAATTCCTAGAACAAAACAAGGTAAAACTGAAACAGATGAATATGATAAGAAAAAGGTAATTGAAGAATATGGTGTTACACCACTACAATTAATAGAGGTAAAAGGTTTGCAAGGTGATACCTCAGACAATATTCCGGGAGTTCCAGGAATTGGACCAAAAACAGCAATAAATTTAATAAAAGAATATGGTACAATAGAGAATTTATATAAAGCATTAGAAGAAGGAACAGATAACTTAAAAGGAAAAAACAAAGAATCAATAATAGAAAATAAAGAATTAGCATTACTTTCGAGAACTTTAGGAGAAATTGATGTAAATGCTCCAATTAAAAGTTCTTTAGAAGATTTAAAAGTAGAAGAATGGGACAAACCTAGAGTTTTAGAATTATTTAGAGATTGGAATTTTAAAAGATATATAGAAAGATTTAATTTAGAAGAAGAAGAAAAAGCGCCTAAAATTGACTTAAGTAATCTATTTATAATAAACAAAGATGCTTCAAAAGAAGAAATTTTAAAACAAGCCCAAGAATTGAAAAAATGTATTTTTTATTTAGAATTAGAAAAAGAAGAAAACCAAGAAAATATAATAAAACAAAAGATTGTAGGAATTTCTATTTATTGCGAAAATGAAAACAAAGTTTATTATATAAAAAATGAGAATGAAGGGTTTGAGGCTTTTCTAAAAAATATATTTGAAAATGAAGATATAGAAAAAATAGGATATGAACTTTCAAATACATATATTTTATTAAAGCAAATAGGAATAACAACTAAAAATATAAAATATGATATAGCTGTTGCAAGTTATATTTTAGATTCAAGTGCCGGAAAATACCCAATAGATAGCATAATAGCAAATTATTTAAATATGCAAGTAGAAGACTATGTAAAACAAATGATAAATGAAAGTAAAACTGCAGATGGAAATAATTCCACTCCAAGCAATCAAATAAGTCTATTTGAAGAGAAAAAAGATAATACGGAAGAAATGTATAAAGTAGCTTTTTATGCATATTCAATAGGTAAACTTTCAACAGTACTTACCTTAAAATTAGAAGAAATAAATTGCTTAAAATTGTTTGAAGAAATAGATATGCCAACAGTACAAGTTTTAGCTGGGATGCAATGGAATGGAATGGGAATAAATCAAGAAGAATTAATAGAATTTGGAAAAAATTTAAAAGATGGTATAGAATTATTAACTCAAGATATATATAACTTAGCAGGAGAAGAATTTAATATAAATTCTCCAAAACAATTAGGGGAAATTCTTTTTGAAAAGATGGGATTACCAATTGTTAAAAAAACAAAAACTGGGTATTCAACAGCAGAAGATGTTTTAGAAAAATTAAAAACAGAATCACCTATAATAGAAAAAATACTAGACTATAGGACTTTAGCTAAATTAAATTCAACATATGTAGAAGGAATGGTTCCATATATAAATCCAAAAACAAAAAGAATACATTCATTTTTCCACCAAACAATAACAGAAACAGGAAGAATAAGTTCTACTGAGCCAAATCTTCAAAATATACCAACAAGAATAGAACTTGGAAAAAAATTAAGAAAAGTTTTTAAACCAGAAAATGGGTATGTTTATATAGATAGTGACTATTCTCAAATAGAATTAAGAGTTTTAGCCTCAATGTCTAAAGATTCCCATATGTGCGAAGCATTTGAAAAAGGGGAAGATATTCATAAACAAGTTGCCTCAAAAGTCTTAAATAAACCAATAGATGAGGTAACAAAAGAAGAAAGAAGCAGCGCAAAAGCCGTAAATTTCGGAATTGTATATGGAATAAGTGATTTCGGGTTATCTCAGCAACTAGGAATAACAAGAAAAGCAGCAAAACAATATATTGAGCAATATTTAGAAGAGTATTCTGGAATAAAAAAATATATGGAAGATGTTGTAGAAGCAGCAAAACAAAAAGGTTATAGTGAAACACTTTTTGGTAGAAAACGTTATATAAAAGAATTAAGCTCGAATAATTTTATGGTAAGAGAATTTGGCAAAAGAGCAGCAATGAATACGCCAATACAAGGGACAGCAGCAGACATAATGAAAATTGCAATGATAAAGGTTTATAATGAACTAATAAAAAGAAATTTAAAATCAAAAATAGTTTTACAAGTTCATGATGAAATGATAGTAGAAGCACCAATAGAAGAAAAAGAAATTGTAAAACAAATTATAAAACAATCAATGGAAAGTGCCTGCAAATTAAATGTACCATTAATTGCAGAAATTTCAGAAGCTACAAATTGGTATGATTGCAAGTAGTATTATTTTACTAGGTAACCATAATTAATATATATTTTAGAATGGAGTGCGTAAGCGTTTAACCGGAGCGTAAGCGGAGGGCGTTCTGGAGCAATTTACATATTTGTCAAATCAAATTTATAATTTGATTTGACATCCGAAAATTGCGACACCAAACGGAATGATAAAATATATATTAATTATGAATGATTACTAGCAAATAGGAGGAAATTTTGAAAAAAATAATTAAACTAATATTATTAATTATAATACTAATATTAATTATTAATTTTCTAGACTTTAAAACTATAAAAAACAAAATCCTAATTTTAACCTATAAGACCCGGATATATAGAATATGTTGAAAAATACTCTAGAGAATATAATGTTGATAAATACCTGATTTATGCAATAATTAAGGCAGAAAGTAATTTTGATGAAAAAGCAATTTCAAACAAAGGTGCAAAAGGATTAATGCAACTAATGTATTCAACAGCAAAAGAAGTTGCAGAAAAAATAAATATAGAATTAACAGAAGAAAATATCCTTGAGCCAGGAACAAATATAAATATTGGTACAAAATATATATCAACTTTAATTCAAAAATATGAAAATATAAATCTAGCACTAGCTGCATATAATGCAGGCTCAGGAAATGTCGACAATTGGATAAGTGAAGGTACATTAAACAAAGATGGATCAAATATAGAAAACATCCCATATTTAGAAACCAATAACTATGTAAGAAAAATACTAAAAGATTATAAGATTTATAAAGAGATATATGACTAAAGGAAGAAGGTAACTTATGGAAGAAAAGGATGTTACAGAAGCAAAGCAAAATAGCACAAATAGAGAATGTATTTTAAATTTAGTTAGAAAAAAGGGAAAACTATTAGAATGGGCAGACGATAGTTTAAAAAATGATGAAGAAATAGTAAAAACAGCAATAGAAAATGATGCAGAAGCAATTGAATTTGCAAGCAGTAAATTAAAAGATAATAAAAAAATAATGTTACTTGCAATAAAAAATGCACCATGGACAGCATGCTATGCCTCAGAAAGATTAAAAGCAGATAGAGAGGTAATATTAGAGAGTGTAAAAACATATGGGCAAACATTATATTTTGCAAGTGAGGAACTAAGAGATGATGAAGAAATAGTAAAAACAGCAGTAGCAAATAAAGGCTTAATTTTAAAATATGCAAGTTTAAGATTAAGAGACAATGAAGAAATTGCTAAAATTGCAATAGAGCAAGACAAACGTGCAATACATTACGTAAGCGAAAGATTAAAAAATAAAATTAAGGAGGAAAATTAAATGTATTTTAATTTTGATAAAAGAATAATTTATGGTATTTTAGCTTTTATGGTAATTTGGGGACTAGCAAGTTATTTGTCAAATACAAACGCTATTTTAGGCCTTTTGTATTCTATTCCAGGAGTTTTGGTTGCAATAACCTTTCATGAATTTGCACATGCGATAGTTGCATATAAATTAGGAGATGACACACCAAAATTAGAAGGAAGAATATCTCTAAATCCATTAGCACATATTGACCCTATAGGTTTTATTATGCTAATATTTGCTCATTTTGGATGGGGAAAACCAGTTAATGTAAACCCAAGAAATTATGATAGAAGATTTTCAATGGATAAGGCAGATGCAATAGTATCTATTGCAGGTCCTGTTGCAAATTTTATTTTAGCAATAATTTTTACATTAATATATTTTGCAATAATAAAAATTAGAGGAACTGCAGTTTATGTAGAAACAATTCCATCAATTATAATTACAATGATTCATTATATAATTTTAATTAACATAGGACTTGGAGTTTTTAATTTAATACCACTTCCACCATTAGATGGCTCAAAAGTAATAAAGCCATTATTATCTTTTAATGCAAAGCAATGGTTTGAAAGTAATGAAAGAATATTTTATATTGCATTTGTAATACTATGGGTTACAGGTTTTGCAGGTACAATTATTTCACCAATAATTCAAGTAATATATAATTTTCTAATGTCATTTGGCAGTGCAATTATATAATTAAAATTTATTTTTAGAATATTTATGGTTGAATTTGACATATAATAAATTAAGTGCTATAATAATTTTAGCTTTAAAGCGAGTATAAATTAAACATTAAAACACCCCGTAAGTCGCATTACGGGGTGTTTGCTATGTAAGTTTACTAATTTAATGGCTTAAGTTCAAATATGATCTCGAAATATTGAAATATTAATACTTTTCAAAGTTTCTCGGCTCATTTCGTAATTTAAGAAATTCTACATCGATTTTTCGGCACCCTTTCACTTAGTCCTCGCTAACGCTCGACGCGAACATTTTCCAAAAAATCTTCTTAGAATTTCTAAAATTACTCCAATCACATTCGAAACTTTTTAAATTATTAATATTTCAATGTTTCAGGAACAAAAGCGTATTAAAACCATTATATTGTAACATTTGTAAAGATTTTTTATATCTAGTATTGAAAAAAAATATAAGTTATGATAAACTAACTCTAGTTAAGAAAACGAGGTGAACCAAATGGTAAAAGCATATGCTAAATCCGATATAGGTAAAGTAAGAGAAACAAACCAAGATGCTTTCTACATAACAGAAGATAACTTTGCCAATAGCCAATTATTTATATTAGCAGATGGTATGGGTGGAGTAAAAGGTGGAGAAATTGCAAGTAAGCTTGCTATTTCTTGTAGCAAAAGTTATATAGAAAATAATATAAAAGATACACCAAAAGATAAAGAAAGCATAATTCAACTTATTCGGTAGTAGTATGGAATATGCAAATATGGTTATTTACGAAAAATCAAGACAAAATAAAGAATTTGAAGGAATGGGTACTACTTTAGAAATATGTTTAATATATAATAATAGAGCATATATAGGTCATATTGGAGATAGCAGAATTTATAGAATTAGAAAAGGTCTAATGAGGCAATTAACACAAGACCATAGTTATGTACAAACATTAGTAAAACAAGGAACTATTTCAAAAGAAGAAGCAGATTTTCACCCAAAGAAAAATGTTTTAACAAAAGCTTTAGGATGTAATAGTTTTGTGGAGCCAGATGTGATGATTAGAGGGTTTCAAAAAGAAGATATTTTATTAATGTGTTCAGATGGATTAACAAATATGGTACCTCAAAAAGAGATTTTAGAAATAACTCAAAAAAACTTTGAAATTGCACCAAAAGAACTCGTAGAAAAAGCGAACCAAAATGGTGGAATAGATAATGTAACAATAATTACAATAAAAAATATGTGAATTTAAACCTTAGAAAGGAATGTTATATATAATGGATTTAGAAGGAAGATTGTTAGGAAATCGATACGAAATTATACAAAAAATAGGTAATGGTGGAATGGCAATGGTCTACAAATCTAAAGACCATGTTTTAAATAGGCTAGTTGCGGTAAAAATATTACGTGATGAATTTACAACAGACCAAGAATTTATTAAAAGATTTGAAATAGAGGCACAATCTGCGGCAAGTATTACTCACCCAAATATTGTGTCTGTTTATGATGTTGGAAATGAAGGAAACCTATATTATATAGTTATGGAGCTTATACAAGGAAAAACTCTTAAAGAAATAATAATAGAAGAAGGAGGACCTCTTCCTTGGAAATGGTCACTAAGTATAGCTATTCAAATAGCTTCAGCCTTAGAAATTGCACATAAAAAAAATATAGTACATAGAGATATAAAGCCACATAATATAATAATTACAGAAGATGGAGTTGCAAAAGTTACAGACTTCGGTATTGCAAAAGCAGTTTCAAACTCTACAATAACAGCTTTTGGTGCAACAATAGGCTCAGTTCATTACTTTTCACCAGAACATGCAAGAGGTGGATTTACAGACGCAAAATCTGACCTTTATTCACTAGGTGTAGTAATGTATGAAATGCTTACAGGAAAAGTGCCTTTTGATGCAGATACTCCAGTATCAATAGCATTAATGCATATGCAAGAAGAAGCAAAACCTCCAATCGAATTAAATAATAAAATTCCACAAGCTGTTAATGATATAATAATGAAAGCTATGAGGAAAGATGTAAGTCTTAGGTATCAAAATGCAACAGAAATGTTAAATGACTTAAAAAGAGCTCTACGTACACCAGATGAGAATTTTGTAGATAATAAAGAATATGCTGATATGGCAACACAAAAAATATCATTAAAAGATATAGAAGAAGAAAATCAAAAAAGAAATAAGCAAACAAATAAAAAGGAAAATAAATTTAAAGCTTTTATTACCAAACATAAAGGCCTAACAATATTTATTTCACTAATATTACTATTTTGTATAAGTTTAGGTGGAACAATAGGATATTCTAGAATAACAAACCCAAAAGAGGTTTTAATGCCAAATTTAGTTGGAATAAAAATGGAAGAAGCAAAAAAGACAGTAGAGGAAAATGGGCTAGTATTAGAAGTGGAAGCAGAAGAATATAATAATGAATATGTTGAAGGTTACATTATTTCACAAACACCAACATTTACAGAAAATTATAATTTAAAAATGGGAACAACAATAAAAGTTATTGTAAGTAAAGGAATCGAAAAAACAGTAGTTCCAAAGGTTATAGGCATGGCACAAGATGATGCTATAAAAGCATTAGAAAATGCAAAACTAAAATATGAAATAGTCGAAGAAGAAAGCAAAAAAGTAGAAGCAGGTTATGTAATAAGCCAAGAAACAGATGCAAATACTGAGGTTTTTGCAGGAGATAAAGTTGTAATTCATATAAGCAAAGGAACCAAAAAGATACAAGTTCCAAGTGTTACAGGTAAAAAAGAAGATGAAGCAAAAAATGCAATTACTTCACTTGGATTAAAGGTTAATATTGTAAATGAAGAAGATTTGAGCAAAGACAATGGAACTGTTTTAAAACAAAGTGTAGATGCAGGAAAAGAAGTTGAAGAAGGAACTAATATAACAATTACAGTAAATAAAATTACAGAAACCAAATATGCTACACTTCAAATAAATGTTAAGTCATTAAACGGTGGAAAAGTAGAATATGAGAATACAGAAGCTACATCAAGTAAAAAAGATGATGCAAACAATACAGAAAATACCACTAATACTACAACTGAGCCTAAAGTGAAAAAAATAAAACTAAGAATAGAAGTAAATGGTGAAATAGTATTAAATGAGGAGGTAGACCCTACAACTACAAATTTACTTCAATCCATATCAGGAAAAGGTACAGTTACAGTTAAGTTTTTCATAAATGATGTAGTAGTTAGTAGAGCAACAAAAGATATTAATTTAAACGAATCAAGTGGAAAAGTAATAAGGATTGATTAAAAAGGAGAAAATTTATGTACGAGGTTTCAACATCTATTTTAAATGTAGAAAAAGGAAAAGAAGCAGAAACATTTTTAAAACTAGAAAAAGCAAGAACAGATTACTTCCATATAGATGTAATGGATGGAAAATTTGTAGAAAAAGACACATATAATGATATGATTAATTCTTCACTTTATATAAAAAGAACTTCTAATATACCTTTAGATGTTCACTTAATGGTAGAAGACGTATTTACTGGAATAGAAGACTTTGTGCCATTTGAACCTAATATTATAACATTCCATTTAGAAGCATTAAAAAATGATGAAGAAGTTATAAAAGCAATAAATTTAATAAAAGAAAATAATATAAGAGTTGGAATATCAATAAAACCAAAAACAAAGGTAGAAGAAATTTATAAATTTTTACCATATATTCATGTTGCGTTAATTATGACAGTGGAGCCAGGTAAAGGTGGTCAAACGTTTATTACTGAGATGACAGAAAAAATAAGTACACTTAAAAATTACATTAACGAGAATAATTTAGAAACTCAAATAGAAGTTGATGGTGGAATAAATTTAGCAACTCAAAATGCAGTAAAAGAAGCAGGTAGTGACATTTTAGTTTCTGGAACAGCAATTATAAGGGCAATTAACTATAAAGACATAATCGATGAACTAAAAGGTTGAAAAATATTTTGGCAATTTCGTTGTTGATGAATATTTAAAACGCGGTCACATATAAAACATATGCTCCCTTGCCTTTTAAATATTCATCGCCTAGAACTTGCCTAAAATCTTTTCCAACCTGTGGAAATGGGGACGGTTCTGAAAAATAATTGCGTTTTGGCGTTGTTGGACTTCGCTACGAAAGATGCTCATGT
>CAMVKF010000052.1 GCA_947168035.1 uncultured Clostridia bacterium
TTCCATTTGAAGGAAAGCCCGTTATTTTTTATTCAAAACCATTATCTAGTAACAAGATTTCAAAATCTTTTTGCTTTTTTATTGCATTTTTGTATGCTGTATAGTAAAATATAGAAGGAAAATTTTTATAGGGAGATGACAGTGAGTTTGAAAAATAATTACAATTTTGGCTGTGTCAAATTTCATTAAAAACGCGGTTACATATAATATATATGCGCCCTTGCCTTTTTAATAAAATTTTCCTTGCCAAAATTTAATTCTTTTCCAAACTGGTTAAAAGCCTAAGGAAGGATGTCAGTATGCAGTATGAAATTGAAAAAAAAATCACTTACAATGTACCTATGAAAGAACATACATCATTTAAAATTGGAGGAACAGCAGACTATTTTTTAAAAATAACAAATGAAGAAGAATTAAAACAAGCATTAATTTATGCAAAAGAAAAAAATATACCAATTACAATAATAGGAAATGGAAGCAATATTTTAGTTTTAGATAAAGGAATAAGAGGATTAGTTGTTAAAATTGATATACAAAAAGAAGAGAAAAAAGAACAAGAAAATAATATAGAAGTAACAGTAGGCTCAGGAGTTAAGTTGATGAAACTTGCAATAGATTTTTTAAATAGCGAGATTTCAGGTTTTGAAGAATTAGCAGGCATTCCAGGTACAATTGGTGGAGCAATTTATATGAATGCAGGAGCCTATGGAAAAGAAATAAAAGATTTGGTTTTAAGTACAAAATGTATGGATTATAATGGAAATGTTTACACATTTTCAAATGAACAACAAGGCTTTGGATATAGGTCAAGTATATTTAATAAAAACGAATATATTATTTTAGAAACAACATTAAAATTAACTAAAGGAAATAAAGCAGAAATAAAAAATAAAATGGATGAATTTAATACAAAAAGAAAAAATACTCAGCCAACTGAATATCCATCAGCAGGGAGCTCTTTTAAAAGACAAGAGGGAGTAATTACAGCAAAACTAATAGATGAATGTGGATTAAAAGGGTATAAAATAGGTGGAGCAATGGTATCTACAAAACACGCAGGATTTATAGTAAACACTGGGGATGCAACAGCAAAAGATGTTTTAGAATTAGTAAAATACATAAAAGAAAAAGTTTATGAGAAATTTAATGTGAGAATAGAAGAGGAGATTAGAATATTAGGAGATAGCTAAGGTTTGAAAAATAATTACAATTTTGGCTACGTCAAAGTCAAAATTTAAATTATTTTATTACAGTTCAGTGAAACATTGCACAAAGTAGCCAAACGCAGGGATTGCACTTTTCTTGTCTAAAAACTTGCAGAAAGAAAATGTCCAATCTAGGCGTGGATTTGGCGGATTTTATTGTACTTACTGAATTGTAACATTATTTTCCAAACTGATTCTAAACGTTGTGAAAGGAATGTGATTAATTTTGAAAGGATTTTTTCAGTGGTTTAAAGATAGTGCTAAAATGAAACGTTGGTTTATGCTTATATTAGTAGGTGTTGTATTTGCTTCATTTGGAATGGCAAACTTAATTGTTTCGCCAGATTCAATTACATTTACATATGCTGTAAAAGTAGTAATATATTTTGTAATAGGTTTTACGTGTGTAATATTAGGATTAATTTACATAAATAAAAGAACAATGGAGCTATTTATAGAGGCAACAGATGAGAGATTAGATAGTGAAAATAAAGTAAATATAAATTCACTTATATTTAATAAAAAAGTATATGAAAAAGGACCTAAAATAGTTGTAATAGGTGGAGGAAGCGGATTAAATACAACACTAGAGGGCTTGAAAAAACACACGAGCAATATTACAGCTGTAGTTACAGTTTCAAGTTTTAGCGAGAATTTTGGAAAAAACAATCAGCAGCTTATTTATAGCCAGCTAGAAGATATAAAAAATGGAATTGCAGCATTAGCGTTAGATGATGAAAGTAAAATGCAAGAGCTTTTAGATTATAGATTTGAAAGTGGCAAACTAAATGGCTTAAAATTCTCAGATATATATTTTGAGGCAATGACAGGTATATCAAAAGGTATTGCAAATTCAGTTAAAAATTCAAACGATATATTTAAAATATATGGGAAAGTTCTTCCTGTTACAAAAGACGAAATGAAAATATGTGCAGAACTTGACAATGGTTATTTAATAGAAGAAAAATCAAAAATTGCAGAAACAGTATATGATAAATTAACAAAAGTAAATAGAGTGTATTTAAACCCTTCAAACTGCAAAGCACTTCCAGAAGTTTTGCAAGCAATAAAAGAAGCAGATGGAATAATAATAGGACCTCGGAAGTTTATATACAAATGTAATTCCGAACCTATTAGTAAATGGTGTTGCACGTGCAATAAAAGAATCAAAGGCTATAAAGCTATATGTTTGTAATATTATGACTGAACCAGGTTTAACAGATAATTATTCAGTTTCAGACCATATAAATAGCATTATAGAACATTCAGGAGAAGGGCTAATTGATTACTGCCTATACGATACAGGTGAAGTTGTGCCAGAATTTGTTAAAAAGTATAATTTAGATGGAGCAGAGCTTGTTGAACAAGATATAACAAATGTTAAAGATAAAAAAATAAAATTTATAAAAGAAAATATGTCAATAATAAAACAAGATTTTGTTAGACATAATAGTATGATAATTGCAGACACTATGATAAAAATAATATGTGATGACTTAAAATTTAGAGACAAACATAATGATTATGAATATATTATGATGAACTCAAAATTACAGGCAGATAAAGAAATTCAAAAAGATATTAAACGTAATTCAAAAAACAAAAATAAACCAAAAGAAAAAACTAATTATAAGAGTAAATTTGCTAGTAAATATAGTGAAAGGATAGAATCTATAAAAAATTCTGATATAATACAAGAAAAAAAGAAAAAGAAAAAGGCAAAGTTTGAAAAATAATTGTTACAATTCACAGCTAAAATTGTCTAAAGTCCGCGCCAGTGATTAATATATAATTTTTATGAGGACAGGGTGTGCAGGGCTGTTCAATGATTTCCAAAAGTCCGTAAGGACTTTTGATGAAATCATTAGAATAGGCAGGACGATTAAAAATTATATATTAATCACGTTAGGCAGGACTATTAAAACTTAAAAGCTGTGAATAGTCAAAAATAAAAGAAAAAGTGGAGGATACTAATGAAATTTGAAGTAAAAAACATAGAATTAGATGAAGGTTTACAAAGAGAGTGGATAATAACAAATGGTATAGGAGGGTATGCATCATCTAGCATAATTGGTGCAAATACTAGAAGGTACCACGGATTACTAGTTAGTGCACTTTTTCCACCAGCAAAAAGACATTTAATATTATCTAAAATAGATGAAAGTTTAATATTAGATGGAAAAAAATATGATTTATATACAAATATTTGTAAGAATTATATATCTCAAGGCTTTAAATACCAAGAGTCTTTCCAAAAGGAGATTTTACCAATATATAAATTTAAAGTAGATGATACAGAAATATCTAAAACTATTTGTATGGAATATGGTAAAAACACTGTATTAATATACTACAAAATTAGAAATGGAAAGAAAAATGCAAAACTAGAATTAGCACCAATACTTAATTTTAGGGATTTTCATTCAATGAGTACAAATCATAATTTTGATATTACACAAGAAATAAAAGATGATAAAATTAAAATTGTAATTGATAAAAATATTCAAAATCCAATTTATATGAAAATTTCTGAAGGAAAATATGTTGAGCACTTAAATAATACTTTTCATAATATGTTTTATGTAGAAGAGGAAAAAAGAGGTTTTTACCCAGAAGAAAACCATATAGTAAGTGGTGTTTTTGAAGTAGAAATAGAACCAGAAGAAGAAAAAGAAATTGCATTTATCTGTTCAATGGAAGAAAATATAGATGAAATAGATTATAAACAGCTAATTAATAGAGAAATAATAAGAATTAATAATTTATATAATGAGTCAAATTTAATAGATAATGGTAAAGAGAATAAAACAGCAGAAGAAGAAAAAGCAGATGAACTAAAAAAAGCATATCTAAACGCAGCAGATAATTTTGTTGTATATAGGCCTGTTTTTGGTTTACATACATTAATTGCAGGTTACCCATGGTTTTTAGATTGGGGAAGAGATAGTTTAATTGCATTTGAGGGTTTACTTTTAATTCCAAAAAGATTTGATATAGCAAAAGAAGTATTACTTACATGTGTAAGAGATATTAAATATGGCTTACTTCCAAATGGGTATTCAGAAGTAGATAACAGCCCATTATATAATAGTGCAGATAGTGCTTTACTACTTTTTGAAGTTGTTAAAAAATATTTAGATTATACAGAAGATAATGATTTTATAAAAGAAAACATATATCCAAAACTAAAATTAATAATTGAACACTATTCAAATGGTATAACTTATGATGATAATAACATCTTTTTAGATGAAGATGGGTTAATTTCATCTGGAACGGAAAATACTCAAAATACTTGGATGGATGCAAAATATGGAGATTTTGCATTTACCCCAAGATGTGGAAAAGTTGTTGAAATAAATGCACTTTGGTATAATAGTTTAAAAATAATGGAACAATTAACTAAAAAGTATGAAAGGCTAGGAAAGAAACTAATACACAAAAAATATGCTGAAATGGCAGAAAAATGTAAACAATCATTTGAAAAAGAATTTTACAACCCAAAAAGAAAATGCTTATATGATGTAGTAGGTGATCAAAAAATAAGGCCGAATCAACTATTTAGTTTATCTTTAACTTACCCTGTAATTGATCCAAATTCAGAAATTGCAAGCAATATTATAAATGTAGTAGAAAAGAAACTATTAAACAGTTATGGGTTAAAAACTCTAGCAAAAGGTGAAAAAAACTATGTTGATGAATATATAGGAGATAGTTTTAGAAGAGATGCAAGTTACCACCAAGGACCAACTTGGCCATGGCTACTAGGTTTATATTATAATAGCTTAAAAAATATGAGGCAATTTGAAAAAAATAAAGAAAAGAAAAAAGAATTAGACAAAAAAATACAAGAATTTAAAGAAAAAACTAAAAAAACATTTTCAACAGAAATTTTAGAACGTGGCTGTATTGGAGGGGTTGCTGAATTATATGATTCTAAAAAACCATTTTACCCAAGAGGAACAATCACTCAAGGCTGGAGCATAGCAGAAGTATTTAGAATAATATTTGAATAACTGGTTTAAAGATGTTGAATTGCATACATATACGTCATTCACAGCTAAACAAGACTAGATAAACTTGAGAGCTGTGAATCGCGTAAGGGTTATCGGATTTACAAAAAGAAAGGAATTTAAAAAATGAAGCTATATCACGGGAGCACATTTATTGTTAAAAAACCAAACTTGGAATTATTAAAAAACAAAACAGATTTTGGAAAAGGATTTTATACAACAACTAACATAGAACAAGCAAAAAAATGGGTTGAAATAAAGAAAAAAAGACTACTTGACCAAGGCCACTTACCAAATATTGAAAAATATATTAATGTGTATGAATATACTGAAAATGAAAATTTAAATATACTTGATTTTAAAGAAGCAACTGAAGAATGGTTGAAATTTGTTTTTATGAATAGATTAAGTAATGAATTAGTACATGAGTACGATATAGTAAAAGGACCTGTTGCAAATGATAACTTGTATAGAGTTTTACTTAGATATGAGGATGGAGTATATACTATTGAAGAAACAATTCGTAGACTTAAAACCTATTTATTAGCAGACCAAATTTCTTTTCATACAAAGAACGCATTAAATTGTTTGAAATATATAGAAACAATAAAAGTGGAGGATTAAATGGAAGATAAGTTATTTATAGATATGATGTTAGAAAAAGCTCAAGTTTTAACAAATAAAATAAAGAATTATTATAATATAAGTTTTAATGAAGCAAGGAAATTGCTATATAATTCTAAAATTTATAAAGCAATAGAAAATGAAGAAACAAAAATGTGGTATTATAGTAGTTTTGATTTATTTAATATGTTTTTGGAAGAACAGGAGAAAGGCACTTATACAGTTTATGGAGGATAGTAGTTTGACATTAGAAAGGAATTGAATTTTAAATGGAAAAGAAAATTAATGATTTTATTATTTTTTGTATAGAATTATATAAGTTTAAAGAAAATTTAACAGGACAAGAAACATATGAATTATTTGAAAAATATAAAATAATTGATTATTTACACGATGGATATGATATGCTCCATACACAAGGTGAAGGCTGGCTTATGGATGATATAGACGAATATTTAAGAATAAGAGGATATGTAAGCAAAGTATAAAAAAGGAAAAAAGATTATGACAATAGAAAACTTAGAAAAGGAATTAAAGCTTGGCAAATTGCAATCACTATATCTGCTTTATGGTGAAGAAAAATTTTTATTGGAAAGCAATTTAAAAAAAATAAAAAAACTATTCGGTGTTACTATAAAAGGTATAAATTATATTACAATTGAAGAAGAAAACCTAGAACAAATAATACCAGAACTAGAAACACCAAGCTTTGGATTTGAAAAAAAGCTAATAATTGCAAAAAATACATCATTATTCAAAAAAGAAACAAAGAAAAAAGCAAAGGCAAATGTTGAGGATACAAAAACAAAACTATTAAATTATTTAAACGAAAATTTTGAAAATATAAAAGAATCAATAGTTCTTATTTTTATAGAAGAAGAGGCAAGCAAAAATAAACTACTAGAATTTATAGAAAAAAATGGAGTAGTTTGCAACTTTGAATTTCAAAAACCTAACCAAATACAAGCAAGATTAAAAGCAATAACAAATGCATACAAAGTAAATATTGACAATCCTACACTTAGTTACTTTATAGAGTGCTGTGGTACATCTATGCAAGATTTAATAAATGAAATAAGAAAATTAATCGAATATGTAGGAGAAAATGGAACAATAACAAAAGAGAATATAGATAATCTTTCAATAAAAAAAATAGAAAGTGTAATATTTGATTTAACCGATAATTTAGGAAAAAAGCAAATAGGAAAAGCAATAGATGTACTTAACAATTTAATATTAAATAAAGAGCCAATTCAAAAAATATTAATCACACTTTATGGTCATTTTAAAAAATTATATTTAACAAAACTTGCGTCAGAAGAAGGAAAAAACATAATAGAAGTACTAAATTTAAAGCCAAACCAAACATTTTTAGTAAACAAGTATAAAATGCAAGCAAATTATTTTAAAACACAAGAAATAAGAAAAATTTTAGAAGAATTGATAGATTTAGACTACAAATACAAAATAGGATTGATAGATTTGGAGATGGGGTTAGAGGCTATATTATGTACATATTGCTAAATAAAATTCTATTTAAATAGGCACAGGGTAGCCAAACGCAGGGATTGCACTTTTCTTTCGAGCAAGTTGCGCAGAAAGAAAATGTCCAATCTAGGCGTGGATTTGGCGGATTTATATGGTATTAGCGAAATGGAACAAAAAAAGGAATGAGTGTAATTATGAGGAATTTTACAGTAATAGATGAAGAATTTACTTGTAATAATTGTGGAAAACATGTACCAAAATTAGGGTATTCATGTAGAAATCATTGCCCATATTGTTTGCATTCTTTGCATGTAGACATAAACCCAGGTGATAGAGCTGAGGTCTGCCATGGAGACCTAAAACCAATTGGTTTAGAAACCAATAAAAAAAAGGGATATATAATAATATTTCAATGTCAAAAATGTGGAGCAATAAGAAAAAATAAAATAGCAGAAGATGACAATATGGATTTAATAATAAACTTAAGTGTAAACAAAAATTAAAATTTTTGAAAGGGAAAAATTATGTCTGTTGAAAAGATGAAGCTTTTAGGAATAAATGGAGACACATCTCTTTTAGATGGAGTTTTATCTAATATTCTATTCAAAAGTGAAATTCAAATCGAAGATGCAAAAAAAATATATAACAAAGGTTGGAAATTAGAATATTTTGAATACAATTATAAGATAAAAGAAAGCTTAAAAAAATGCGAAAATTTACTAAACAAAGCAGAAGTAAAATATTCAAAAGAATGGAAATTATCGGTAATTGAAAACTCAGTAGATAAAATATTTGAGTCAATTACAAATTTAAATAATAGTTATGATGAATGTTTAAAAATAATAGAAAATAATGAAAAAGAAAATGAGAAAACTGGAAAACTAATAAATGAAATATCAAGAATCGAAAATTTGAATATAAATATGAAAAAAATATATGACTTAGAATATATAAAATTTAGATATGGCTCAATTCCTAAGAAAAACTTAAACGAAATAAAAAAAGAAATAGAAAACTTAAATTGTATTTTATTTGAAACAACAGAAGAAAAAGATAGAGCGTGGATAATATACTTTACAACAGAAGAGTTTGTAAGAACCATTGATGGAATATTTAATATTCAAAAGTTTGAAAGAGAGCTTTTACCAAGTGATTTGTTAAAAACTCCAAAAGAATATATTATATCTTTAAAAGAGCAAATAAGGCAAAGAGAATTTAATACTAATGAACTAATGCAAAGAATAGATAAAATAAAAAGAAGAGCTGCAACTGCTGTACTTGGTTATTATAGAGAGCTACAAACATATGACAAAATAAACACAATAAAAAAATATATAGTACATGACCAAAATAACAATTTTTATATAGCAGCCTGGGTTCCAATAGAAAACTTACCACAAATAGAATTAAAATTAAAAGAAATGCAAGAAATAGATTATGTTATAGAAGATGATGAAAATCCACCAACAAAGCTAAAAAATTCTAAACTTATAAAACCATTTGAAGAGCTTGTTAAAATGTATGGAATGCCTAAAAAAGATGAGTTAGATCCGACCTGGTTTGTTGCAGTAACAACTTTTATAATGTTTGGATTTATGTTTGGAGATGTAGGGCATGGATTAGTATTTCTTTTCTTGGGAATACTTTTGATTATAAAAAAACAAAAAGTATATGGAACAATAATTTTTTCTGCAGGATTATCTTCTAGTATTTTTGGAATACTCTATGGAAGTGTATTTGGAAAAGAAGATATAATAAAACCAATACTAATTAGCCCAATGGGAGATATAACAAAAATGCTCATTTTAGGTGTAGTAGTAGGTACAATATTTATTTTTATGGCGATGATTTTAAATATTGTAAATGGTTTAAAAAACAAAGATTTTAAAAAGATTTTTTTAAGCGAAAATGGACTAGCTGGAATTTTATTTTATGGTTTTGTTCTAGCAAACGTAGCTTATTATTTTCTAAAAAATAGTCTTTTAGTACCTAAAAATATAATTATTGTACTTAGTGTATTTTTAGTATTAATAATTATGTTTAATGAGCAAATAATGAACATAATAGAAAAGAAAAGAGCAAAGAGTAAAACACCATTTGTCGAAAAAGTATTTGAAATAATAGAAATGTTGCTTTCATTTTTAAGTAATACTATATCATTTTTAAGATTAGCAGCATTTGCAATAAATCACGCAGGGTTATGTATGGCAGTTTACTTACTTTCTAATATGGCATCTGGTACAGGTAGCATTTTTATTGCAATATTAGGAAACATTATAGTACTTGTATTAGAAGGCTTAATTGTAGGAATACAAACATTAAGGCTTGAATATTATGAACTATTTAGCAGGTTTTATGATGGTTCAGGTATTGAATTTAAACCAATAAAAACCCAACTAGAAGAAAACGTATAATATAGAATGGATTAAATTGAAACTGTAGTGTTGAACAGTTACTAGTAAAACTTAATTAATATATATTTAAGAATGGAGTGCGTAAGGCGAGCAACCGAAGCGTAAGCGAAGGGCGACTGGAGCAATCAACCTATGCGATCTTAAAATATAAAAATTTATTTTTATATTTTAAGATGGGGAAGATTGCGACACCAAACGTAATGATAAAATATATATTAATTAAGTTTGACTAGTAACGTGAAAACACTACAACTTAAGAAAGGAAGAAAAATGAAAAAAATAACTATATTTTTAATTATAATTACAACTATTATAATAGGAGCAACAGCATATGCTGTTACAGATAAAACTTCAACAATTGAAGCAAGTGAAGAAAACTATCAAGAAGAACAAACAGTAGACAATAAAAATTCAAAAGGACTAGGACTAATTGCAGCAGCTTTAGCAATAGGTTTATCAAGTATAGGGTCAGGAATTGCAGTTGCAGTTGTTGCCTCTAGTGCAGTAGGAGCAATAAGCGAAAATCCAAATTTACTAGGAAAAACAGTTATTTTTGCAGGCCTTGCAGAAGGAATAGCAATTTATGGATTAATAATAGCAATTATGATAATAAGCAAAGTTGGTTGAAAAATAATTGGCAAATTTCGGTGTTAAACTGCACTCGAAAATCCTGCGACGTACAACTCGTACGCCTCGGATTATTCTCGTTTGTTTGCCTAGAAATTTGCTCAATTCTTTTCCAACCAGAATGATTTTTTATAATTCTAGACTTTTTAAACATTGAAATAATAATAATTCTCAAAGTTTCTCGGCTCATTTCGTAATTATAAGAAATTCTACATCG
>CAMVKF010000053.1 GCA_947168035.1 uncultured Clostridia bacterium
TTACTATTATCAAATCCTGTTACTTTTACTTTTTCATTTGTCATAGATATTTTGTCTGTTGAATTATCATTATATGTTACTGTTACCTCTCCTCCTGTTAGGTCTAAGCTTTCATAGTTTTGTATGTATTTCTTTTTGGTTGGCTCTTTTGTTATTTCTATTTTGCTTATTTGCTTTGATATTATTTCTACAGTAAATTGGGCTGTTTTCCCTTCATATTGTACTGTTAGTGTATTATTTCCTATTTTACTATTATCAAATCCTGTTACTTTTACTTTTTCATTTGTCATAGATATTTTGTCTGTTGAATTATCATTATATGTTACTGTTATTTCTCCTCCTGTTAAGTCTAAGCTTTCATAGTTTTGTATGTATTTCTTCTTGGTTGGTTCTTTTGTTATTTCTATTTTGCTGATTTGTTTTGATATTATTTCTACACTAAATTCGGTTATATTATCTTCATATTGTACAGTTAGCATATTATTTCCTATCTTACTATTATCAAATCCTGTTACTTTTACTTTTTCATTTGTCATAGATATTTTGTCTGTTGAATTATCATTATATGTTACTGTTATTTCTCCTCCTGTTAAATCCAAATTTTCTGTTAACATAATATATTTTATCTTGTTAGGTAATTTTGAAACTGTAATTCCACTAATCCATTTTAATTCAGGATATCCATTATTAGAGTTATCAAGGTCGTCAGTATATGCACTAAATGTACTATTTAATTTATTTATTACATTGTTTTTATTTGAAAGAATATCTATTTTTGTAATGTCTACAGTTTGTTCACTTTCATTTTTACCAACCCCATTAGTATCACTTGTATCATATATACAATTAATTATTGTTCCTTCTTTACTATTTTTTCCAACTATATTTCCTATATATCCATATTTTCCGCCATTATTAATTATTTCCGATGCATTGTAGCAATCTTTTATTATACCTCCATTAAAATCTGCACCTGTAGGTCCATTTGCTCCAACTATTCCTCCACCATATCCACTAGAAATAATACTTCCCCTATTATAGCAACTCATAATTTTTGAACTATTAGAATGGTGGGCACCTGCAATTCCACCAACTGGATTGTGATTAGATTGTATTTCTCCAGTATTATAGCATAATTGCACATTTCCATAACTTGTTCCTACTATTCCTCCTATGCCCATTGCATTATACTCTGCACTTCCTGTTGCTTCAACTTTTCCTGTATTTACACATTTTTTTATATTACTTGCTCCACCTGCAATTCCTCCTATGCAACATGATTTTCCATGTTGTTTTATTTCAGCATTATTTGTACAGTTAGATACATAACTAGCAAATCCAGCAATACCACCTAAATTAGCTTCACATCCATAATATGAATATGTTCCTTTTAAATATATATTTGTATTATTGTTTTTACAATCTTCTATTTCTTTTGCATTTCCTGCTATTCCACCAATATCTCCTCTATATCTATAGAATTTATTTGTTGTAGCATAAATAAATTCTGAATTTATTTGTGAATTTTGAGTAATACAATTTTTTAATTTTCCAGTTGTTTCTCCTACAATAGTTCCTATAATTTTATCCTTGTCGTAATTTGATTTTATATCAAAATTATCCACTATTAGGTTTTCAATAGTTCCTGTCGTATATCCAAATAGTCCAACATACTGTATATTACTAATATCCTCTTGAATCAAGTTAATTCCTGCAATTTTTTTATTATTTCCTAGAAAATCTCCCTCAAACTTTGTTTCAACACTTCCTATAGATTCCCAAATATAATTCTTTCCTTTATTAAAGATAATGTCATTTTTCAAATAAACTTTTTTATCCTTAAAAGTATTTTTTTCATAATTTACTTCCTCAGCAAATTTTATTAAATCTTCCTCATTGCTTATTTCTAAATTTTCTGTTGTAGTTTTATTGGTTAAATTCTCAATATTTATATTAATTACTGATGTATTATAATTTAAATCATATAAATTTATATTATAATTTTTATTAAAATAAAATGTTCTAGATATATTTTTTTTGTCATTTGAAATTGTCCATCCATCAATATTAAACAATTCTTTTTCTGTTTTTATAGTCACTGTTACTTTATTTGTATTATCATAATCATATACTACTTGTGCATTTAATTTTTCCAAGTCTAAAACAGGATATTCATATGATAAACTTTTGTCAAATTTAAATGCTTTGCAATCTTTATTAAGTAATTCTAAAATTTCTTGACTCTTAAATTCAACGCTTGTTTTTGATGTAGCCTCAATATTACTACTACTACTTTTTGTTCCAACACTATCATTATTGCTTTCTAAATAGTAACAATTTTCTACTTTTTGTGCATAACCTGCAATTTCTCCAAAATATCTTATCGTTCCTGAAACATCACCTACATTATATGAATTTTTTATCAAACTTACGTCATATCCAGAAATTCCTGCTACATATTCTTCTCCAGTTATTTTTCCCGTGTTATAGCAAAAATTCATTTCTTGTGATTGACAATCTTGATATCCAATAATTCCTCCTACATATTTTGAAGCACTTATATCTCCATAATTTACACATCTTTCAACTTTTACATAACTACTGTACCAATCTTGAGTTCCAACTATTCCACCCACTGATTTTGTTTTGTTATTGTTTCCTTCAATATTTCCATAATTTCTACATCTTGAAATTAAATCGTCATTGCGTCCAGCAATGCCCCCAGCACTTCCTAATTTATTGACATTAATATTGGCTTTATTTTCACAATTATATATCTTTCTGCTATTATTACCTGCAATTGTTCCGAATACAAATATAATTTTCTTTGTCACTAGGCAAATCGCAATCTGCTACTATTGAACAGGTATCTGTAATAGAAACATTATTAATTGTTCCTAGATTACCACCTACTAAAATTCCAATATATAACCTAAAATCCGAAACATTTACTTTTAATTTACTATTACTAATTACTAAATTTTTTATTTGTCCGGAGTTTTTTGAAAATAAACCAACTCTCCTAAAAGAATCAGTTGTCTCAGGTGTGTCGTTTATAGTATTACATTCTAAATAGATTGAACTAATTGTATGTCCTTCCCCATCTAAAATTCCTGAAAAATCACTAATTGGCTCACACTTATTAGCTTCATTATATCCTAAATTAATGTCAGATTTCAGATGAACTTCTTTATCTTTGTATTTAGATATATTTTTGGAAAAATCCATCCAATCTTCTTTAGAACTTATATAATATATCCCTTCGTTTTCTTCAAGACTAGCTAATGATATAACAGGCATAATTATTGCCATTATTGCAAAAAAAATTAAACTTAAATATATTTTTTTCATATTTATACTTCAGTCCTTTCATTAAAAATACTAAACGTTTGAAAAAAAAGAATGATTAATCTTTTTTTCAGCTTTTTCCTAATTAGATAAATATATACCAAAATTTATTTATCTAATTATTATTATATATTTATAAATGACTTTTTTCAATATTTTTTTCAGTTTTAATATATTTGTAATATATTTGTAATGCTCTTGTAATATTATTAGCTGCATCTCTATATAGTTTATATTCAAAAATTTGAGGTAAGCTTTAAAAACTTGAATTCAAGATGTCTTTTCATTCATCTTACTTTCAAATTCCTAATTCTTACCTCAATAGTAAATATTTTTAAAAATACCATTTACTCCTTTTAGTGCAATTACACATACTTTTCTACTTTTATTATATATCTGCCTTTTTTTGTGTTTCCAGATATTTCTTTAAATTCGAAGCGTCCTTTTCCTCTAATTGTTATTATATCTCCTGCATTTATTTGTTTAGAGGCTTTTGTTTCGCATTTAAAGTTTAGAAATACTCTTTCTTGTTCTAGCATTTCTACTGCTTTGTTTCTCGAAGTTCTAGCTAGTGCAGCTACAATATTGTCTAATCTTAATGATGCTATTATTTCTGTTATTTCTATTTTATTTGTTTCTATATTTGTTAGGTTATCTATGTTTTCAGTTACAATTTCAGCTGATGCAAACCTTGTAAGTGAACCTAAATTTTGCATTAGGAAGTTTTGTACTTCATTTTTTATTATTATTTCGGCTCCTTTTCTTTTTACTGAAATGTCCCCTACTTTTTCTCTTTCTATACCAAGCTTCATAATAGCACCTAAATAATTTTTATGGTCATATTCATTTGTTAGTTCATCTGGCACATTTATTTTTATTACACTCATTATTTTACTATGATTTTTTCTTGCCATATCTTCTGTTAATTTTTCTGGGTATAAAATTAGTACTTTTCTTTCCGCTTCTTCTGCTCCTCCGAAAAAATAATATTTCTCAAATTTGATTTTTTTCAAGAAGTGATTTGCTAAATCTTGTTCAGCTAAATTTAAAAAGTCTGTACTTTCTATTTTATTTTTAGACTTGCAAAACTCTATTTTATCTAATATTCTTGCCAAAAGAAGCCTGTCATCTTGGTTTTTGTAATCTGATAATATTTCTTGTTTATTCATTTTTTATTTCCTTTCTTTTTAAAATTTTTACTTAACCTTCTTTGTATTTATTGTACATTTTAGATTTGTAATCAATCATTTCTGTTTTAGCTAATCTTCCAACTATAAAACTCATAGGAATTTTGTTTTCTTTTGAAATTTTTAACAAATTGCTTTCTGTGTAATTTGTTTTTATTTGATTCCATATTTCTTCTGGAATCATTGTATTTAGGGCAAATTTATCAGCTCTTTGTTCTTGTTTTTCATTTCCTTCAATAATAACTTTATTCTTAGCTTCATTATAGTCACTTTTACAATGTCCTAGCTCATGAAATAGCTCAAAAAAGAAAGAATCTTTTCCTGCATAATTTTTGGTAATATAAATTGCGGGATTTTTTCCTTTTACTCTAATACATCCTCTAACTTTAGTTCCAGTTAGTGCTTTTTCAACAACAAAATATATTCCATAATTATTTAATATATTTTTTATATTGTCTAATGAATAATTATTATATGCTTCTAATTTTAATTCTTCAATTAAAAAGTTAAAAGCAACAGGAATATATTCTTTTACATTTTGTTGTTTTGTAAGTTCATCACATCTTGCAATCCATAAACTAATCTTGTTTACATCTTCTCCTGTTTTTTTGAAAAGTGTCTTTTGTTGAACCATACTTAATGCTTCCAAATCTGTTACTTTAAGAAAATCTATCAAATCCATATAATTCTGAACTGCATTACTTGAATCTTTAAATTCAACCCAATTTCTCTTAACAAGCTCATTCATAAAAAACTGTTTTTTTATCATATCTTGAATACTTTGTTCATTACCATATTTATTTAACAAGTATTCTGTTACAATCTTCCTATTTTCTGCATTAATAATAAATTCAATAGGAATTTTTGTTAAGCAATAGATTTGAGCTGCTCTTTCTAATGTTATTGGCATTTTGCCATTTAAAATTTCATTCATATGTTTTTGTGAAATTCCCAATCTACATGCAAATTCTGTTTGAGATATATTATTAAATTCCAAGTATTCTTTTAAATATTTTGCAAAACCTAACATTTTAAATTTTCCCCTTTCTATCCATCCCCATAATGTTTATTATCTATCATTAAAAATTCTAATTCATTTATTTCTACTACATTATATGGGTATTCTCCTACAGGTTTTATATATAATCTTATTTTTTCATTTACTTTAGCTGTATAAATTTCTTTTAAATTTCCTTTTTTTTGCTCTATTCCAAAAACAATACTTAATGGATTCATTAACAATGATTTTAAATTTTGAGAATCTAATATTAGTTCTTCAATATTTGAAATTCGTTCAATTTCCTTTTTTAGATGTTTATACTCTATTTTTTTCTTATAATCTTTTATGTAGGCTTTACCTTTGATTATTTTCAAAATCAGTCTCCCTGATGTATTATTACTTATTTGGTTATAATATATCATCTTTTTGATTTTTTGTCAATATTTTATTATTTTGTTAACAAAAAAAGTCAATTATTTCAAGCATACTGCTAAAAAAATTGACTCCATTTTTTAAATATTATTTAACTCTTCTTTTACACATTTTAAAGCTTCTTCTATTACTTTATCCATATCATAATATTTATACTGCCCTAATCTTCCTCCAAAAATAACTTTTTCATCTTTATCTGCTAATTCTTTGTATTTTGCATATAAAGCATTATTTCTTTCATTATTAATTGGGTAATATGGCTCTTTGGTTTTATCCCAGGTATCTGAATATTCTCTTGATATTACTGTTTTTGATTGTGTTCCAAATTCAAAATGTTTATGTTCTATAATTCTTGTATATGGAACCTCATATTCTGTATAATTTACAACAGCATTTCCTTGGTAGTTTTCCATATCTAATACTTCTGTTTCAAACCTTACACTTCTATATTGTAATTCTCCAAAACAGTAATTATAATATTCATCTATTGGTCCTGTAAAAATAACTTTTTCTGCTAAATTTTCTAATTCTTCTTTATGGTCAAAGTAATTATAATTTAATTTTACTTCAATTCCCTCAAGCATTTTTTCTATAATACCTGTATAACCACCTTTTGGTATACCTTGGTATTCTGAATTAAAATAGTTATTGTCATATGTAAACCTAACTGGCAAACGTTTTATAATAAATGGCGGTAATTCAGTTGCCTTCATGCCCCATTGTTTTTCAGTATAGCCTTTAACTAATTTTTCGTATATTGTTTTACCAATAAGTTTAATTGCCTGTTCTTCTAGGTTTTTAGGTTCATCAATATTAACTTCTTTTAATTCTTCTTCTATTTTTTTCTTTGCTTCTTCTGGTGTAAATACTCCCCATAATTTATTAAAAGTATTCATATTGAATGGAAGATTGTACACTTCGTCTTTATACCTTGCAACAGGTGAATTTGTATACCTATTAAATTCTGCAAATTGATTTATATATTGCCAAACTTCCTTATTATTTGTATGGAATATATGTGCACCATATTTATGTACATTTATATCCTCAACTTTTTCGGTATAAATATTTCCACCAATGTTTGGTCTTTTATCTATAACTAAACATTTCTTCCCTTTTTTATTTGCCTCATATGCAAATATTGAACCAAATAGGCCAGAGCCTACAATTAAATAATCATATTCTTTCATTTTTTCTTCTCCTTGTAAATTCAATTTTTTTCTATTTTTAATAAATTTGCTCTTTTTTATTTTTGCATCTTATATCTTTTCTAAAACTTTGCTTTATAATATCATTTTTTTTAGAAAAAGACAAGGGATTTTTAATCTCTAAACAAATTACTCTTTCTTTTTAGAATCTTTGTTTCCAATCAATTTTTCATTTTTCATTAGTGTTATGTGTATTGTTGCTTTCCTCTAGTAATAAATCAAAATCTGATTTATAAAGTTTGTCCTGTTTAACTCTATATTTTTCGAATTCAGTAAGTGCTTTATCACAAGCAATTTCATGAGATATTTTTCCAGCATCTTTTAATATATCTCTATTATCTAATAACAAATATTTATCTAATAAGTTACTCCAATCTTCCATTGTCATTGGGATATTTCTTTTTGCTCTTGATTCCGCTAAATCTAAAAATGCTGAAACAATTAATTCTAAGCCTTCTATCTCTAATTTAGATAAATAATTTTTTGCAATTACTACATCTGTTTCCAAAATTTTACCATTTGGAGAATTTTTCCATGATGTAAGTCCCATATACTCTTTTTCGGAATCTGCTCTGTTATAAATTATTTCTGCAGCTGTATTATGAGAAACTGCATAATGCATTTTGTTTTGAACTTGCTTAAAAAACTTAATTGTAATTGGGGACTTTTTGTCATAATCTATACTTGTTGCATATATATCTGTGATTTTTTGATAAAATCTTCTTTCTGATAACCTTATTTCTCTTATTTCAGCAAGCAATGATTCAAAATAATCTTCATCAAAAAAAATGCCATTTTCCATTCTTTTTTTATCTATTATATATCCTTTTTTTGCAAATTCTTTAAGAATATTTATACTCCATCTTCTAAATTGAATTGCTCTGTCTGAATTCACTCTAAATCCAACAGAAATAACCGCATCAAGATTGTAATAATTTGTGTTGTATTTTTTGTTATCATTAGCAGTTGTCAAATATTTTTTGACAACTGAATTTTCTTCTAATTCAAGAGTATTAAATATATTTTTCAAATGATAACTTACATCTTGTTTACTAGTATTAAATAACTCAGCAATTGCTTTTTGAGTTAACCATAAATCTCCATCTTCAAATCTAACTTCTATTCCTTTTTCTCCTTTTTGTCTTTCAAAAATTAAAAACTCTGCACTACTACTTCTTATAATTAAATCTTTTACCAATTTTATCATCTCCTTATCTTATCTCGTGTTGAGTATGTTAGTATTATAAAACAGTTGTTCTTATTTGTCAATAGTATTTTTGATGTTTAGTTAAGGTAATATCCGCATATATTATTTTTTGCAATTTCTTAGTATTAAATTAATTCCAAACTTGATGTCGCAATTTGCGACTTCAAGTTTTTTATAAGATGAGGTTCCAAATTGGAACCTCAAATTGCTATAATGTTTATAATCAATTTAATATTTACAAAATATAAAAAATAAACCCTCCTTATTAAACAAATTTGTCTAACAATTTAGGTTCACTTTATAATAGAATTATGATGCTTTTGATGCAGAATATGGACTATTTGGCTTAATTTGAGAGCTTTCTGAAAAATAGCCTTCTTCACCTAATGTACCAAAAACTTCATCTGTTGAAACATGAACAAATCTATTTGGGCTTCCTTCTCCCCAATATTGTTTTGCAGCTTCTAATAGAGTATGTGTTCCAATTACATTTGTCTCAGTAAATACAAATGGATTTTTTATACTATTATCCACATGTGATTCTGCTGCAAAATGAACAATACTATCGATATTATATTTTTTATATGTTTCCATTACAAAATCAAAATCACAAATATCACCTTTAACAAATGTAATTTTGTCTTTTATACTATCTAAATTATGCAAATTTCCTGCATATGTTAATTTGTCAAATACAATTATGTTGTACTCTCCTTCATATTTTTTTACCATTAATTCTGCAAAATTTGCTCCTATAAACCCTGCAGCTCCTGTTACTAAAATATTTTTCATTTCTTTCTCCTTCTGTTTAATCTATAACTAATATTCTATTAATATGTATGTATTTATTTTATATCAAATGATTTTTACAATTTCCTCTAAATATTTTTTGTCTTCTATTTTGTTTATTCCAAAACACTTTTTTCCTAAATCTTTTATAGATGCTCCACAATGATATAACTCTTGATTATCTATTATAATGAATCTATCATGAAATAAATCTTTTCTAGCAAATTTAAGAGTTGGATATTGAATATTAAACTTTTGTATATCAATATTTTTAACATTATCATTATTTGTTGAAGTTATAATTACTACTTCTACTTTTTCTTTCTTCTTTGTAAGCATATCTAAAATAGTTTTATCAACATAATTATCTATAATGACTATTTTCTTCTTTGCTTTTTGAATTAAATCAATTATTAAACTATAACTGTCCCAAATTTGACCTTTGAAGAATATTTTTTGGTCTTCTATTTGCCTTTTTTGAAGTTGGTTAAATACTAAATCGAATTTTTTTTCATTTTCAAATTGTTTATACTCTATTCTGGATATTCTTTCCAATATTTGTCCATTGGATATAAAAAATTTACGCATTTCAACAAATGCATTTATTATTTTTATACTCACTTGAATTGCTATTTCATTTTTTAATAACCCCGATAACATTGCAATTCCTTGTTCTGTAAATACATATGGCAAATATCTTCTGCCTCCATAATTTACTTTTTCCAAACTTGAGGTCGCAATTTGCGACCTCAAGTTTTCGATTTCAGGTTCTGTTAATTGAAAACAAAAATTTTCAGGGAACCTTTCGATATTCCTTCTTACAGTTTCATTTATTCTCTTAGTTTGATAATCGTATAACATAGCTACATCACTATCCAACATAACCTGTTTTCCTCTTACTGTATAAATTAAGTTTTGAATTTCTTCTGCCTCTATTACATCTAAATTTTCATCCATATGGCTTCCTTTCTTCCACCATATTTATTATTTTCCCTTAATATGTTTTTATTATAAAACAATTGTTCTTGTTTGTCAATAGTATTTTTGATATTTACAAAACATAAAAAATGAACCCTTATTAAACAATTTGTCTAACAATTTGGGTTCACTTTATAGTTTCTGCTTTGTGTTTTATTATTCAATTTACAACTTTTATGTATATTCCTACAAATTTATATAATTGCAGGAATCTGTTAAATCTTAAATTTTACTTATTTAAATTTTTTTATATTATTTTTTTATTATCTTTTCTATTTCTTCTTTTGATAAACCAGTTATTTTTTCAATTTGCTCAATTGGAGTATTAAGTTCTAATAAGTTTTTAACAATCTGTTTTTTTTCTTGCATAATTCCTTGTTCAATTCCTTGCTTAATTCCTTGCTTAATTCCTTTCTCAATTCCTG
>CAMVKF010000054.1 GCA_947168035.1 uncultured Clostridia bacterium
TTAAATTTATTGTTTAATAATAATTTTTGGGGAGGAATTACAAATGTTAAAAAATGAAAAAAACAGAGGAATAACACTTATAGCGTTAATAGTAACTATAATTGTTCTATTAATTCTAGCTGCAGTATCTATTCAAATGCTAACAGGAGATAATGGTATTATAACCAATGCCTCAAAAGTAAGTACATCAAATGCGTATTACAGCGCAGAGGAACAAGTAAAATTAACCTATATGGCAGTAAAAGCTGAAATATCAGCTAAAACAGTAAAAAGTGGGACATATGACCCAACAGTGGCTTCCGAAACAACTGCACTAGCTACAATTGTAGCAAATGACTTAGGAGCAAACCAAACAGGAAGTAAATGGGCAGTAGATGGCTCAACAGCAGGAACAATAAAAATAACCTATACAGATTCCAAAATAGATAAAGATTCAATTGGAACTGTAAACTTAGCAACAATGGATGGAACAACAGTACCTACAGTAGTACCAACAGAAGAAGGTATTGTACATTATAAAATAAAATTATTAGCAAGCCAAGATGCAAAATTATATACAGATGTAGGAGTCGGAGAAACAGCTTCAGAAATATTAGAGAGAGTACCTGCAATGGATGCAAGAATAGCAAATGCAGAAAATGCAGAAGAACTAGCAGCTGCAAAAGCTGAAAAAATAGCATATTACCAAAGTATATATGGCTCAGTAGTAAATTATGGAAAAATAATAGATACATCATTAAATAATTGTTGGAAAATATTTTATATAGGAACAATGGGAGATGACACAGAAAATCATATATACTTAATAGCAGATAGTTATATAAATAATAGCACGAATGATTTTCCAACAAAAATAATTGGAGATACAACATATAGTTATAATAAGAATGGAACTTGGAAAGAATTTTTTGGTTGGAATACAAGTAGTGGAATTCATAGGGCCTACACTACAGGAATTATTGGTTCAAGTTATGCAACTGTTAATGAAATAAAAAAATTAAATTATAAATATTTTTTTGTTGGAAATTATACAGGAGAGAATCACTCCAATATGAGATGTGTTGCAAGTATGTTAGACACAAATATTTGGGTTAGTTATATGGATAGCACAACAAATGGTAAAGCAAAATATGCAATAGGTGGTCCAACTATTGAGATGTTATTTAAGTCTTATAACCAAACTCACGGAACAAACTTGGGAGAAAAAGTAATATCAGAAGCTGGCTACAAAATAAACATAGAGGATAATGCAACAACAGGTTGGACAAATAATATCACTAGTGTTTTAAATACTACTGATACAAATAGACTATATGTTAGTGATATAGAAACAATTTATGCAACAGCATATTGGCTTGCTTCTTCTGCAGCTGATTCTTATGGTGATTTTGGGATTTTATGTGTAAACAATTGTGGAGATGTGAGCTATAGTTCTTTTAGTGATTCGAATTTTGGCTTCCGACCTATAGTATGTCTAAAATCTAATGTTCAATTAGAAGAAATGCCAGATGGAACATATGAGCTAAGATAAGCGACTGCATCAACATAATAAGTTAAAATAATAAACCTAAAAATACTATACAAATATTTTTTGTATGGTATTTTTTTATGTCAAATTATTGACTTTTTCTCAATTTCATTATATTATATTGAAAGCAAATAATCCTAAGAAAGGAAGATAAATTTATTATGGGAGAAGTTATAGTTATTACATCAGGAAAAGGTGGAGTTGGTAAAACAACAACTACAGCAAATTTAGGTGCAAGTCTTGCTTTAGAAGGAAAAAAAGTAGCTTTAGTTGATACTGATATTGGACTTCGTAACCTAGATGTTGTTATGGGTTTAGAAAACAGAATAGTTTATGACATAGTAGATGTTGTTGAGCACAAATGTAAACTAAGACAAGCTCTAATTAAAGATAAAAGGTTTAAAGAGCTTTATTTATTACCAGCTGCTCAAACAAGAGATAAATCAGCAGTAAATGAAGAACAAATGATAGAATTAACAAATAAACTAAAAGAAGAATTTGACTATATACTTATAGACTGCCCAGCAGGAATAGAACAAGGATTTAAAAATGCTATTGCAGGAGCAACTAGAGCAATAGTTGTTTCAACTGCGGAAATTTCGTCAATAAGAGATGCAGATAGAATAATTGGCTTACTAGAATCATCAGAAATCAAAAATCCTGAGCTAATTGTAAACAGAATTAGACCAAATATGGTAAGAAAAGGAGAAATGATGGATGTTGACGATATAGTAGACTTGCTATCTATAGACCTTATTGGTGTTGTGCCAGATGATGAATACATTATTACACAAACAAATAAAGGAGAGCCAGTTATTCAAAATAAAAAAGCTCCATCAGGAAAAGCTTATCTAGAAATAGCTAAAAGAATACTTGGAGAAGATATTGAAGTTACAATTCCAGGTAGAGAAAAAGGAATACTAGCAAAAATAAAAAGATTTTTTAGTAAAGACGTATAATCCAACAAAACTGGAGGTAAGCAAATGTTTGAAAACATAATTAATATTTTTAAAAAAAGTAAAAAAAGAGAGCTACTGAAATCAAGCTCAAAAGAAAAGGCAAAAGAAAGACTTCACTTGGTACTTATGCAAGATAGAGCAAATGTATCAGCAGACTTTTTAGACTTAATGAGGCAAGAAATAATAGAGGTTATAAAAAAATACATAGATATAGACGAAAAAGCAATTGATGTAAGGTTAACAAACGAAACAAATGAAGACGGAACACAAGGAGCACCAGCCCTTTATGCAAATATTCCAATAATAAACATTAAAGATGAAACAAGAAAGCAAAGCAAAACCAACCAAGAATTTAAACTAAACCAAGAGCCTATAAAAAAAGAAGAAAACAGTGAAAACAAACAGCCAGAAGAAGCAGATAAAGAAGAGAAAAATAAGGAAGAAGAGGAATTACCACAAGAAGAAACAGAAAAAGAAACAACAACTGAAAATGAGGCCCAAGAAGGTTTAGTAGAAGAGCAAGAAGAAAATAAAGAGAATAAGGATATAGAAGAAGAAAATAATGAGGAATAGAATATTTAAAAATATGGAATGGTGGATATTAATATCTGCCATATTGCTTAGTATTGTTGGATTTTTTGCATTATATTCAGCTAGCCAAGAAGTTGAATTAGAATATTTTAAAAGACAAATAATATGGTTTTCAATAAGTGTAGTATTTACTATAGGTATAGTGTTTATAAATTATGAAACTTTAGCTAGACTATCGCCATTTATTTATGGAATTTCAATTATATTATTAATTGCTGTACTATTTACAAAAGCAATTAATGGTGCAAGTAGCTGGTTTAACATTGGTATATTTTCATTTCAGCCAGCAGAGCTTGCAAAAGTTTCTGTTATATTATTTACAGCATTTATAATGGCAAAAATACAAGAAAGAGAAAAAAATGAAATAAATGTGTTTTGGAAATTAGGCATAGTACTTGTAATTGTTGCAGTGCCTGTTTTTCTAATAATATTAGAGCCAGACTTTGGAACAGCAAGTGCATATATAGTTTCACTAATATTAATGTTATTTGTATCAGGAATAGATAAAAAGTACATAATATCTGCAATATTACTAATTGTAATTTCAGTTCCTTTAATCTATTTATTTGTACTTCCAGAACATGCAAAAAAAAGAATAGATGTATATTTAAACCCAGAATCTGACCCAAAAGGTTCAGGTTACAACATAATTCAATCTAGAATTGCAATTGGTGCAGGAGAGCTTACAGGAATGGGGCTATTAAATGGAAACCAAACACAATTAGGTTACCTTTCTCCAAAAACAACAGATTTTATTTATTCAGTAATAGGGGAAGAAATGGGCTTTATAATATCAGCAGGAGTAATACTTTTATATGTAACATTAATTACAAGAGCATTATATGTAGCTAAAACTGCAAAAGATGATTTAGGGTCATACATAGCAGCAGGAATTAGTGGAATATTTTTATTCCATCTTACAGAAAATATAGGTATGACAATGGGCTTGCTTCCGATAACAGGTGTACCTCTACTTTTTGTAAGTTATGGCGGAACCTCAATGATAACAAGTTTTATATGTATAGGAATACTATTAAACATTAGTGGAAATAGAAAGAAAACGATTTTTATAAAGTAATAGAATATTTAATAGTTATAATTTACAGCTCTAAAGTTTTTCTAGTCCTGCCTAACGTGATTAATATATAAATATTTTTCGAAAAATCTCGGCTCATTTCGTAATTATAAGAAATTCTACATCGATTTTTCGGCACCCTTTCACTTAGTCCTCGCTTCGCTCGACGCGAACATTTTCCAAAAAATCTTCTTAGAATTTCTAAAATTACTCCAATCACATTCGATTTTTCTAAAAATATTTATATATTAATCACTGGCGCGGACTTTGAGCGAGCAAAGCTGTAAATTATCATTATTAAAATTAGAGGAGTAGGGAATGTATTTACAAAAATTAAAAATAGGAGATGTAGAATTAAAAAACAATATATTACTTGCTCCAATGGCAGGAATTACAGACCTGCCATTTAGAATAATTGCAGAAAAATTTAGTCCAGGTCTTGTATTTACAGAAATGGTAAGCTCAAAAGCACTTTTCTATAATGATGAAAAAACAAAAACACTTTTAAATACAGAAGGCGAAAAAAGACCAATCTCTATGCAAATTTTTGGAAGTGATGAAGAATCAATGGCATTTGGGGCAAAATATGTATCTCAATTAGCAGACATTGTAGATATAAATATGGGGTGCCCAGCTCCAAAGGTAGTAAAAAATGGAGATGGAAGTAGCCTTTTAAAAGATTTAAGCAAAGCTGAAAAAGTAATTAAAGCAGTAGTAAATAATTCAACAAAACCAGTAACACTTAAAATAAGACTTGGCTGGGACAAAGAAAATATAGTAGGAACTCAAATTGCTAAAATTGCAGAAAGTGCAGGGGTTTTAGCAATTACAGTTCACGGAAGAACAAGAACAGATTATTATTCAGGAAAAGCAAATTTAGAAGAAATAAGAAAAATAAAAGAAACAGTAAATATCCCAGTAATTGGAAATGGTGATATAGTAGATGAGCAAACGGCGCAAAATATGTTTAAGCAAACTGGTTGTGATGGAATAATGATAGGAAGAGGAGCAATAGGAAACCCATGGATTTTTGAAAGAATTGCTTACTTTTTGCAAACAGGAGAAAAACTTCCTAAAACGATGACCCACGAAAAATTCAAAATATTAAAAGAACACTTTTTACTTGAAATTCAAGAAAAAGGAGAATATACAGGCATTAGAGAATTTAGAAAACATATAGCATACTACACAAAAGGGTTACCAAAATCAAGCGAATTTAGATGCAAAATAAACACTTTAACAAATAAAGAAGAAATATTAGAGGAATTAGAAAAGTATGAAAAAGAAATGGCATAATACAGTTTATGGAGCGTTAAAGATTGCAAATTATTTAAATAGTATTAAATAAAAATAAGGGAGGAATTGATTTATGCAAGAACTAAAGATTCATGGGATTTATAAACATTTTAAAGGAGACAATTATTTGGTAGAAGATGTAGCAAAAGACTCAGAAACAAAAGAAGAAATGGTAGTATATAGAAGGCTTTATGGAGATGGCACATTGTGGGTAAGACCAAAAGAAATGTTTTTGAGCGAAGTAGACCACAAAAAATATCCAAATGTACAGCAAAAATATAGATTTGAATTACAAGAAATAGAAAGCAAAGCTACGAATTTTAAACAATAATATGGACACTGCTATTTAATGGTTTGAATGTAAATATACTCGCAAACATTGAAATTTTTATAGCGAGTGATAAGATAAAAAATAGATTTGGGAGGAAATATTTTAATGGAAATAACATATGAGCAATATAAAGGAATAATAGATAAGAGCTTTATAGCCCCATTTGACCTGGAAAAACACAAACCTAAAGATTATAAATTAATATTAATTTTAGGAGATGATATTATTAATGGGACTAATCAAGATGGAAACTGTTTATTCATTCCATTTGATGATTGGTACGAAGATTTACAAAAGGGTGATAACCAAGATGGAAATACAGATTGGTACTATCACTATAATTACTTAGTAAGAGCACTTGCATCTTCAAAATATGAGTTTCCTGACAATTATTGTTTAATTATAGATACTGCCAAAAAAAACATACAATCTAGGAAAGGACCATGGTCTGATTTATTTATTGATTTAGCGTTTCAAGGTGTATGTGTATTGTCAAATTATACATATAATAATGTTAATAATGATCAAAATTTAAATTATGGTATTTATAGTTCAGCTAAACCAAGTGAAAAACAATTAAAAACTCTAATAAAAATACAAGAGTCAATAGAGCAAAATTCTGAAAATAAAATTGAAGATATAAATCAGTTTTTTTTATGTGCCCCAATTAATGTTAAAGAAAGGGTCATTAACATTAAGAATAAAATAGAATTAGGAGATTTAGAAAGAAGTATAAAAGCAAAAAAAATATTAAATTGTACAAAGAGAGAACAAGGAGACCAATATATATTCAGTTATCTACTAAAACAAGGAGATTTTATATGCAAGAAATTAGATGATTTTTATAAACAGTTTAATATAGAAGGGAGATACTAATAATTTATGTATAGAACAAAAAACTTAGGAGAATTAAGAATTCAAAATGTTGGAGAAGAAGTTGAACTTTCAGGATGGGTGCAAAAAATAAGAAATCTTGGAAGTATGATTTTTATAGATTTAAGAGACGAAGATGGAATAACACAAATAGTTGTAAATGATGAAAAATTAAAAGAAATAGCAAAAACCTTAAATACAGAAAGTTGTATCCACATATTTGGAAAAGTTGTGGAAAGATCAAGTAAAAATCCTAATATGCCAACAGGAGATATTGAGGTTGTAATAAGCCAAATAGAAATTTTAGGAAAATCAAAGCCAGAGCTTCCATTTGAAATAAATTCAGAAATTGAAACAAAAGAAGACTTAAGGCTAGAATATAGATTTTTAGATTTAAGAAACGAAAAACTACACAACACAATTTTACTACGTTCTAAAATTCTAAAATTCCTAAGAGATAAAATGGAAGAACTAGGTTTTCCAGAAATTCAAACACCTATTTTAGCAAATTCATCTCCAGAAGGAGCAAGAGACTATTTAGTACCAAGTAGACTAAATCCAGGAGAATTTTATGCACTTCCTCAAGCACCACAACAATTTAAACAATTACTTATGGTTTCAGGATTTAACAAATATTTTCAAATAGCACCATGCTTCCGTGATGAAGACCCAAGAGCAGATAGAGCACCAGGAGAATTTTACCAACTAGACTTTGAAATGGCATTTAGCACGCTAGATGATGTACTAAAAGTAATAGAAGAAGTAGTAACTTCAACATTTAAGCACTTTACAAATTGGAAAGTAGACGAACGGCCCATTTGTAAGAATTCCATATAAAGAAGCGATGGAAAAATATGGAATAGATAAACCAGACTTAAGAAATCCTCTTATAATACAAGATGCAACTGAACTTTTTGAAAATACAGAATTTAACGCATTTAAAGATAAAACAATAAAAATAATTGTAGTTCCAAATGGAGCTGAGCAAGGAAGAAAATTCTTCGACAAAATGGGAGAATTTGCTATGTCTGAAGAAGTAGGAGCAAAAGGTTTAGCTTGGACAAAAATTACAGCTGAAAAACAGGTAGAAGGTGGAATTGCAAAATTTATTACAGAAGACATAAAAGAAAAACTAATAAATCAATTTGGAGCAAAAGAAAACAGTGCTATATTCTTTATTGCAGATGAATTTAAAAAAGCTCAAAAAATTGCAGGATTAGTTAGAATAGAACTTGGAAAAAGATTAGATTTAATTGAAAAAAATGTATATAAATTCTGTTTTATTGTTGATTTTCCAATGTATGAGCTAACAGATGATGGGAAAATAGATTTTGGACATAACCCATTTTCAATGCCACATGGAGGATTAGAAGCTCTAAATACACAAAATCCATTAGATATAGTTGCATACCAATTTGACTGGGTATGTAATGGGTATGAGATGGCATCTGGTGCAGTTAGAAACCATGACCCAGAAATAATGGTAAAAGCATTTGAAATAGCAGGTTATACCAAAGAAGATGTAGAAACAAGATTTGGAGCATTATTTAATGCATTCCAATATGGAACACCACCACATGCTGGTGCAGCACCTGGAATAGATAGAATGGTAATGTTAATTGCAGACTCAACAAATATAAGAGAAGTAATAGCATTCCCAAAAAATAAAAAAGCAAGGGACCTACTAATGAGAGCACCTTCAAAAGTATCAGAAGAACAGTTAAAAGAAGTACATATAGTAACTAATTTATAGTTACAATTCACAGCTAAAATTACAAAAAGTCCGCGCCAGTGATTAATATATAATTTTTATGAGGAACGGGGTGTGCAAGGCTGTTCAAAGATTTCCAAAAGTCCGTAAGGACTTTTGACGAAATCTTTAGAATAGGCATGACGATTAAAAATTATATATTAATCACGTTAGGCAGGACTAGTAAAACTTAAAAGCTGTGAAGTGTAACAATTTCTATTTATACTATATAAATTTGAAAGGATGGTAATTTATGAAAAGAAAAATTGTTATTGGAGGGGCTTGGCCTTATGCAAATAGTTCCCTACATTTAGGGCATTTAGCAGCATTAATTTCAGGAGATGTGCTAGCTAGGTACCATAGGCTAAAAGGAGATGATGTTATTTATGTATCTGGTACAGATTGTCACGGTACACCAATAACTGAAAGAGCAAAAAAAGAAAAAGTTACACCTAAAGAAATAGCAGAAAAATACCATGCAGAATTTACAGAAGTATTCAAAAAAATGGGATTTTCTTATGACTTATACACAAAAACAGAAGAAGAATTCCATAAAGAAAAAGTAAAAGAAATATTTAGAAAAATATATGACAATGGGTATATTATAGAGAAAGTAGACAAGGACAACTATTGTGAAACCTGTAATAAATTTGTTGCAGATAGAGAAATAAAATTAACATGCCCAAACTGTGGAAATGAAAGTAAAGGAGACCAATGTGATTGTGGTTATGTTCCTACAAAAAAAGACTTAGAAAAAGCAGTTTGTATTGAATGTGGAAATTTAACAACCACAAGAGACAACAAAAATTTATATTTAGACTTGCCAAAATTACAACCTAAAATTGAAGCTTTCGTTAGCAAAAACGAAGGTAAATGGAGAAAAAACGCACAAAACGAATCACATAAATATTTAAGAGAAGGGCTAAAACAAAGAGCTGTAACTCGTAACATTGATTGGGGTGTAGATATACCTGTAAACGGTTTTGAAGATAAAAAAATGTATGTATGGATAGACGCAGTTTTAGGGTATGTAACAGCAACAATGAAATATTGTGAAGATAATAATTTTAATTGGGAAGATTGGTGGAAGAAAAATGAAAATCTAAACCAAAAAGTATATATGGTACACGGAAAAGATAACATTGTTTTTCACACATTAATTTTTCCAGGATTATTAATTGGATTAAATGAAAACATGAATTTACCAGATTCTATAGTATCAACAGAATACTTAAATTTTAATGAGCAAAAATTCTCAAAAAGTAAGGGAATAGGTTTAACAATATTAGAAGCATTAGAGAAATTTAATACAGAAACCTTAAGGTTCCATTTAATAAAAAATGGGCCAGAAAGCAAAGATTCAAACTTCACAGAAGAAGATTATATTTTAACACATAATGAAATAACAAATAAATTAGGTAATTTTGTTAATAGAACATTAAAATATAAAGGATTAACCGAAATTCCAAATGGAATAATGGATACAGATGTAGAAAATTATATTAAAGAAAAATATACAGAAATTTCAGAATATATAGAAAATATAGAATTAAGAAGAGCTGCAACTAGTATAATAGAATTATTAGATTACTTAAATAAATATTATGACGAGAAAATAATAAAAGATAAATTAGATGAAAGAGAGAGATATATTAATGAAGCATATCATACTTTAGAAAAATGTCAAGAATTAAACATGAAAGAAAAATTAATAAAAGAAAATGAAAATGCCCCAAATCCCTTATTACAAAAAAATAATAATTATTTATACGAAAATTTCAGGACAAAATATGCACAAAAACAAAAATATATGAAAGACAATTATAAAAAATTTCAGAATAGTGAAAGACCCGAAATAACAAATTATTTCAATAAATATATTAATGATCCAAATTATAAAG
>CAMVKF010000055.1 GCA_947168035.1 uncultured Clostridia bacterium
AGAATCCCATGCTTCCGACCTGGTGGTGAGGGTTCGATTCCCTCTACCCGCTCCAACGTCGCAATCGGCTTTATGGTCGATTGCTTTTTTTACAAAAAAGCAATCATAACCATTTTGCCGTTGCTCCTTTTTCGAAAAAAGTTATGCTTCGCATATACTTTTTTCGAGTTAGTTTCTTTTTTATGCAAAAAAAGAAGCTATAATCACAAGATTGCTTTTGGGTCCCACTGCAAAAAGTTATACTTCGTATATACTTTTTGCAGGTTAAAAAAATCAAAAAGCAATCATAACCATTTTGCTGTTGCTCCTTTTTCGAAAAAAGTTATGTTTCGCATATACTTTTTTCGAGTTAATTTCTTTTTTGAGAAACAAAGAAGCTTAACCACTAGATTGCTTTTGGGTCCCACTGCAAAAAGTTATACTTCGTATATACTTTTTGCAGGTTTGTTATTTACATTTTAAAATTTTATTATTTTATTAAATATATCAATTGCATAATTGTCTGTCATTCCAGAAATGTAATAAATTATTGCTTGATAAATTTCTTTTTCATCATCTACATTAAATATTATACTATTCTTACAATAATCTTTTCTTTCTTTATTCCAAAACATTTTCAACCAATTTTCAAAGTCTGTAAATATTTCTGGATATATATTTTTTATGTGTTCATTTTCATTATAATATTTTTTAAAAGTATAGAATATTGTATTGAGCACTAATTCAAAGTATTTCGTACTTGGCTTTAGCCTTTCATCTAAGTAAATATATTCATAATTAAATTTTTTTAATTTATTCATAAAGTTAAATGATTTATCTGAAAATCTTAATCCATCTATTTCATTGCTATTTTCACATAAGTCATATATTAAGCTATTTATTATAATTGAATTATTGATTTTTTGATTTTTACCTATATTTAATAGTTTATGTAATTCTTCTAAATGATCATCTCTTTTAATATTCATTACATCATGCAATTCATTTAAATGCTCATCTAAAATTCCTAGTGTAATTGCATCTTGTATATCTCTACCTAAATATGCAATTTTATCAGCTATTTTTACTACACAGCCTTCCCATGTATATGGGTTAAACTGATTTGGATAATTATATTCATATAAATTAATATATTCATCTCTTGGTTTTAAACCATTTTCATCTATTTCGCCACAATGAGATATAATACCATCTCTAACACCATATGTAAGGTTAAGATTTTGTAAATTCTGTTTATCATCCTCTAAAAGTATTATTTTGTCAACCATTTCCATACCGTTTCGTTCGTGCCAAAATGTTTTTCCTATTTCTTTTTGTGAAATTTTTGATAAAATTTTTTCACCTTGATGTCCAAATGGGCTATGCCCGATATCATGTGCTATTGCTATTGATTTTGTAAGTTTAGTGTTTAATCCTAAATAACTTGCAATTGTATCACTTATTGATTCTACTAAGATTATATGTTCCATTCTAGTACAAATATGGTCATTTACAGGAGAAAAGAATACTTGTGTTTTGTGTTTCATCCTTCTAAAAGCAAGACTGTGTATTATTCTTGTGTAATCTCTCTCAAATTCAGAACGAATATCATTTTCTCTTGAATATAATACTTTTTCTCTTTTAATAATATTTTTCCATTTAGTGTTATTTTCATTTGCCTGTTGGCTATAAAAAACATTTTTCATAAACATTCTCCTTGTATATTAAATGCAACATAATAATATCATCATTTACATCTAAGACCTATTAAATATTTCTGATTGACTTATATATCATATTTTTTTAGTTGTTCTATATATTTTTCTATACTGTTATCATTTATATCTTCAGGTGAGAGATTGCAATTTTTCAAAAGTTGTTTCTCAATTTCCAACGTACAAAAAATAATATGATTTGCTTTTTCTTCATTTGACCATACTGATTGAGGGATATTTTTACATCTTATTTTGAGTTCCTCTAATCTTTCTTTTACTGAGGTAACTCCATAGGGTGCTACTCTGTGATCTGTATATAATAATATTTTTACATCATATCTTCCTGAATTTAAAGTTTCTTCACTTCTTCTTGAGCTTTTTTTGTCTATAATATCTACTTCAAAATCTGTTAGGCCTTCCTTCTTGGCTATTATTAAATTTATTTTATGAGATTCTCGTCCATATTTATCTATATATTCTTTTCTTATTTTTCTAAACTCTTCATCTTTTATTACATCATCTGAAATTTTTGCCATATTGCCCATGTCGTGTAATAAAGCAGCTTTTATAACTGAATCTTTATTTATTTTTTCTCCTTTCCAATTATCTAATATTAAATTACTGCACGCGGCTACTCTTAGCATATGCATTTGCAAGCGTTCTGGCAAATGATATTTATTGTATATATCTAAAATATTCAAGTTAATTCCTCCTCATTATTTAAATTTAAATAGTTTATTATTATTTGAAATTTGTTAGACATTTTGTTAGACAATACAAATTTTACAAAATTTTAAAGCAAAAAAATAAACCTATCAAAATGCCTCGAAGCCTTGATAAGTCTATGGTGCAGATGGCCGGAATCGAACCGGCACGGTTTATTCAACCGCAGGATTTTAAGTCCTGTGCGTCTACCAGTTCCGCCACATCTGCATTTATAACTGGTATTTTTGTTACAACAGTTAGTATTATATTATGAATTTTTACATTTGTCAATATTTATTGCATAGAATTTTTATTATTTTTTATTTTTTATTACAATTTTAGCTATGAATTGTAAGATTTATTGCAAAATTTTAAATATCATCAAAATCGATAAGCTAATTTGTAAATAATATTGAAAAATACCTTACAATTAATAACATATTATCAATTATAAGGTATTTTTAATTTTAAAATTTAAATATGAAATATTTTTCTATTTTTTCTTATCATCTTTTAATATTTCTTTTACTGCTCCAAGAGAGCTTAAAGCAGATGTTGCTTCAAATGGTATAAATACTTTATTTGCATCTCCATTAGCAAGTTCTTTTAAAGCTTCTAAAGATTTTAATTGAACTATTTTTTCATCTGGTTCAGATTTTTTCATTGCATTATAAATTAATTCAATTTCTTTTGCTTTGGCTTCAGCTACTTCTTTTATAGCTTTTGCTTCACCGGCTGCACGTCTAATTTTAGATTCACTTTCAGCTTCTGCATTTAAAATTGCAGCCTCTTTTTTACCTTCAGCAACTGTAATGTCAGATTGTTTTTGAGCTTCTGCTTCAAGAATTAAAGCTCTTTTATTACGCTCAGCATTCATTTGTTTTTCCATTGCATCTCTAATGTCTGCTGGTGGGTTAATATCTTTTATTTCAACACGGTTAATTTTACAACCCCATTTATCAGTTGCTTCATCAAGAATAGAACGCAATTGATAGTTTATGTTATCACGTGAACCAAAAGTTTCATCTAAATCCATCTTACCAACAATATCACGAATTGTAGTAATTGCTAAGTATTCTATACCTTTCTTCAAATTTGCAATTTCATAAACAGATTTTTCTGGATCAGTAATTTGATAAAATACAACTGTATCTATATTTATTGTAACATTATCTTTAGTAATAACTCCTTGTGGTGGAATGTCCATTGTAAGCTCTTTTAGTACAACAGTACTAGCTACTCTATCAATAAAAGGAACAATTAAAGTAAGACCTGCATCTGCTGTTTTATAATATTTACCAAGTCTTTCTATAATAAGAACCTCTGATTGATTTACTACGTGAATTGATTTAAATGCAATAATTGCAATTATTAGAATTATTATACCAAAAAAAATTCCTCCCATTCCCATAATAAAAACCTCCTATAAAAATATTTTTTTAAAAATTAACATCAAAATTTTAGTACTTAGATTTGTTCAACTTCTGCTTTAACACCTTTAACATTTATTACTTTTACTTTAGTATCCTTTTTTATGTTATCTGAAGAAGTTGCAGACCAAACCTCACCATTAACTTTTATTTTGCCTGAACAATTTACATTTTCTATATCTTCTATAACAAATCCTTCCTTACCAATTATACCATAGACATTTGTAGGAGTAGTTTTAGTGTCTTTTCCAATTTTTTTCATTATTGGTTTTGTGAGTAATAAAAGTAAACTAGATGAGACTATAAATACAATTGCTTGAATGAAAAGGCTATCAGTAAATAAACTTACTAAAAGTGCAAAAAGAGCACCTACACCAAACCAAAAAACAAAAAATCCAATTGTATATATTTCAATTACAAAACAAATTCCTGCAATGATTAGCCATCCAATCCACATAATAACCACATCCTCTTTTTGATAGTTACACTGTAATTATAACATATAATATAAAAAAAAGCAAACAAAAAATTCTTAAAAAATTAGCAAAAAGGATTGACAAGTGCTAAAAAAAGTTATATTATATACATTAAATTAGCAAACTAAAGCAAAGAGTGCTAAAATTAATTTTGATAAAGGAGGCATTAAATGGAAGAAGAAAAAGTAAAAGCAGATGAAAAAATAGAAGAAACTACAGTTCAAGAAGAAAAGCAAATTACAAATACTGAGTATGATGAATTAAATGATAGGTATAAAAGAGTTTTAGCAGAATTTGAAAATTTCAAAAAAAGAAGCTTAAAAGAAAGAGAAGGATTATATAATTCTGTTTTAGGGGATATAATAGAAGGAATACTTCCTGCAATGGATAACCTAGAAAATGCAGTTAAAGCAGAATGTAAAGATGAAGGTTATAAGCAAGGAGTAGAACTTGTTCAAAAACAATTTAAAGATTTTCTAAATAAGCATAATGTAACAGAAATACCAGCTGTAGGAGAAAATTTTGACCCAAGTGTACATGAAGCGGTAAGCACTGTGCAAGATGATACAAAAGGACCTCAAGAGATAGTGCAAGAATATAGAAAGGGCTACAAAATAGGCTCTAAAGTTATAAGACATTCTATGGTAGTAGTGGCAAATTAGGGGGAGAAAATGGAAAAAATTGATTTACCAAAAAGGGCTGATGGTAGATATCTAGATTATTATGCACAAAAATGGGAAAATCATATACCACTTTTACAAGCATACGCAGAAAGAATTAGAGGAGCTTATAAAGTAAATGATTTTAATATTCAAACAGAAGAGCATGGAACTTTAGTATTTCATAGAGCATATGTTTATATAACTCTTGATGACATAAATAAAGACCGACTAACATATCTTATTTTTAAAAGTTTAGAGAATTTGGGTGAAAAAGCAATAGGAGCAATTCAAATAGATAAAAAAAGAAAAACATTGGGAATACAAATTGCTTATCAAGATGATTATGTTTTGATTGAGAGAAGGGGTTTAGCAACAGAAATATGGAAAAAAGCTGTACAAATAATGGAAATACTTGGGATTGAAGATTATAAGGATTATGACATTTATACTTTTGTTGATGAAGCCACCAAACATTTAAAAGAAAAATATGGGAATCCATTTACAAATCCTGGAGATTCATCAGCTTTAGGTGATAGATAAAGTTATTAATCTTAATTTAATAAATACCACAAAAGAATAGAAAAATTAAATAAATATTAGAAAGGAAGATTATTATGGGAAAAATTATAGGAATTGACTTAGGAACAACAAATTCATGTGTATCAGTTATGGAAGGAGGAGAACCAGTTGTTATACCAAATGCAGAAGGTGATAGAACTACACCATCTGTAGTTGCATTCTCAAAAAATGGAGAAAGATTAGTTGGACAAATAGCAAAAAGACAAGCTGTAACAAATCCAGACAATACTGTTATATCAATTAAAAGAAAAATGGGAACTAACGAAAAAGTTACAATAGAAGGAGATAAATTTTCTCCACAAGAAATATCTGCAATGATACTACAAAAACTTAAAACAGATGCAGAAAATTATTTAGGACAAAAAGTAACTCAAGCTGTAATTACAGTTCCAGCATACTTTAGTGATAGTCAAAGACAAGCTACAAAAGATGCAGGAAAAATTGCAGGATTAGAAGTTTTAAGAATAATAAATGAGCCAACAGCAGCAGCTCTTGCTTATGGAATGGATAAAGAACAAGACCAAAAAATATTAATATATGACTTAGGTGGAGGTACATTTGATGTATCTATTCTAGATATTGGTGATGGTGTATTTGAAGTTTTGGCTACAAATGGTAACACTCATTTAGGTGGAGATGACTTTGACCAAAGAATAATAGATTACTTAGTAGCTGAATTTAAAAAATCAGATGGAATTGATTTATCTCAAGACAAAATGGCAATGCAAAGATTAAAAGAAGCTGCTGAAAAAGCTAAAAAAGACTTATCTGGAGTAGGTCAAACAAATATTAATCTACCATTTATTACAGCAGATTCAACAGGACCAAAACATTTAGACATTACATTAACAAGAGCAAAATTTGAAGAACTAATTAAAGATTTAATAGATGCAACTGCAGGACCTGTTAACCAAGCTTTAAAAGATGCTGGTCTACAACCATCAGATATTCATAAAGTATTATTAGTTGGAGGTTCTACAAGAGTTCCAGCAGTTCAAGAAGCAGTTAAAAAAATAACAGGAAAAGAAGCAGATAAAGGAATAAACCCAGATGAATGTGTTGCAATTGGTGCAGGAATTCAAGGTGGAGTTTTATCTGGAGATGTTAAAGATTTAGTATTACTAGATGTTACACCACTTTCACTTGGAATTGAAACATATGGTGGAGTATTTACAAAATTAATAGAAAGAAACACAACAATACCAACTAAAAAATCACAAATATTCTCAACAGCAGCAGATGGTCAAACATCAGTTGAAGTTCATGTTTTACAAGGTGAACGTGAAATGGCAGCATATAATAAAACTTTAGGAAGATTCCAATTAACAGGAATTCCAGCAGCACCAAGAGGAGTGCCACAAATAGAAGTTACATTTGATATAGATGCAAATGGTATAGTTCATGTTTCTGCTAAAGATATGGCAACAGGAAATAGCCAAAATGTATCAATTACAGCTAGTACAAACTTAACAGATGAAGATATTGAAAAAGCTGTAAAAGATGCAGAGGCACATGCCGAAGAAGATAAGAAAAAGAAAGATGAAATAGAAGTTAAAAATAATGCAGAAAGTTTAATTTATAATAGTGAAAAAACTTTAACAGAATTAGGAGACAAAATTTCTGGAGAAGAAAAAGCTAAAATCGAAACAGAAATTGAAGCAACTAAAAAAGCATTAGAATCAAATAATACTGAACAAATAAAAGAAGCAACAGAAAAATTAACAAAAGTATTCTACGAAATGAGTGAACAATTATACAAAAATGCAAATCCAAATGGAGCAGCTGATCCAAATGCAGCAGGTGCTGAAGGCTCAGCAGATGCAAATGCAGACAGCACAAATAATGGAAATGTATATGATGCAGACTACAAAGTAGAAGATGATAATAAATAGTATAGAAATGATTTTAATAACTAATATAAGATGGCGGAATATTACTAATTCCGCCAAAATATTTAATAAAAGCAAATTAACTTTTAAAAAACTAATCAACTTTTATCTAATATATGGAAAGAATATAAAAAAAGCAAGCTAGTAATGAAAGTCATAAGAGGGCAAAGTAGGAGGAAAAAGAAACATGGATTTGGAAGCATTTTACCTTAACGAAAATACACTAAATCAAATTAAAGAGAAAATAAAAAATGAAGGAATATATAAGGATGGTGCTACATCTTGGTATGCTGTAATCTCACCAGATGGAAAGATTATTTTGCCAACTGAAGATGCACCAGAACATTTAGAAATGGCAGAAAAACTAATCTACCCAAATGATATGGTATTACGTATGTTATTTGAATATTTTTGTCCAGATAGTCAAGAAGATATAAGTAATATAGATAAAGAAATCTTTATGACTCTAGGTGGATATATAGAATTGAAAGGTACAAATTTGCAAGGTACGGAAAAGCCACAATGTACATATAACCCAGCAGCTTTAGACGACTATAGAGTAATTATTGCAAGAAATTTAAATGATTTTTGTGAAGTAGTAAATTTTCTAGATGAAGAACATACAAGCAAAACACTAATGGAAAGGGCAAAAAAAGTAGCATTTTTTAGAAAAAAAATTGTAGATAAATTAATAGCACGTAGATTGGGAATAAATCAAATAGATGAACTGTTGGAAGAGATTAAACAATCAGAAAGTGCGCTTTTATCAGATATAGAGAAAGAATATGAGAAAATACAAGCTAGTAACGAAGAGCAAAATCAGGCAAAGTAGGAGGAAAAAATGGCAGATAAAAAAGATTATTATGAATTATTAGGGGTATCTAAAAGTGCAACTGATGATGAATTAAAAAAGGCTTTTAGAAAAATGGCAAAAAAATATCATCCAGATGCAAACCCTGATAACAAAAAAGAAGCGGAAGCCAAATTTAAAGAAATAAATGAAGCATATGAAGTTCTTTCTGACCCACAAAAAAGAAGAATGTATGATCAGTTTGGAACTGCTGACCCAAGTGGAGCAGGTTTCGGAGGAGGACCATTTGGTGGAGGAAATGGGTATTATTCATATTCTACCTCAGACTTTGGAGATTTTGGAGACCTAGGAGATATATTTTCTTCATTTTTTGGTGGAGGTTTTGGAGGCCAAAGAGCAAGCTCTAGAAGAAATAATGGTCCAAGAAAAGGTGAAGACTTAAATTTAAGTATAGAAATAACTTTTGAGGAATCTTTTTTAGGAGTAGAAAAAGAAATAATTGTTACAAGGCAAGAAACCTGCAATAGTTGTAATGGAACAGGAGCAAAAAAAGGAACTAATCCTATAAAATGTCCAGCATGTTCAGGAACAGGCCAAGTAAGTACATACCAAAACACCATTTTAGGTAGAGTGCAAACTACAAGAACATGTTCTGAGTGTAGAGGAACAGGAGAAATAATAAAAGAGCCTTGTGAAAATTGCCATGGAAAAGGAACAATTAGAAAAACACCTAAAGTAAAAATAAAAATTCCAGCAGGAATAGGAGATAACCAAACAGTGGTACTTCGTGGAGAAGGAAATCCAGGAACAAAAGGAGGACCTGCAGGAGATTTATATATTACAGTTAGAGTAAGAAGAAGCAGTATTTTTAGAAGAGAAGGAAATACAGTTTTATGTGACATACCAATCACAATAACACAAGCAACACTTGGTGCAGAGCTTGAAATACCAATGGTAGATGGAACTAAGGAAAAATACAGAATTCCAGAGGCAACCCAAACAGGAACACAGTTTACAATACGCTCAAAAGGCTTTAAAGGTATAAATTCATCTATTCAAGGAAACTTTATATTTAGAGTTATAGTTCAAACTCCAAAAAGATTAACAAAAGAACAACGAGATTTATTAACTGAACTTGCAAAAACAATGAATGAGCAACCACCAGTTAAGAAAAAAGGAATATTTGGGTAAAATTATATTAAAAAAGATAAGATTTTCTTGCAAAAATATTGTTTTGAAAATCTTATCTTTTATTTATAGTGATTGCTAGGTTATGCTTTAATTTTTACATAAATTCAACTATATTTTCTCCAAGTTTAGAAATTCTTGCTAAAGAATAAACATCAATACCATTTTCCTCAATTTTTTTTCTGCCTGCTTGAAAAGCTTTTTCAATAACAATACCAACTCCTACTAAATTACAATTTGCCATAGCCAATATTCTAGAAGTGCCAAGAACAGCTTCACCATTGGCTAAAAAGTCATCAATAATTAAAATATTTTCATTTTCTTTTAAAAATTTTTTAGAAGCAGTTAAAGTATAATCAGCATTTTTTGTAAAAGAATGTACAGTAGTCTCATATAAAGCATTATTTAATATACTAGAATGTTGTTTTTTAAAAACCACCATTGGAACATTTAAGCAAGAAGCAGTAGCAAATGCAGGGGCAATGCCAGAGCTTTCGATTGTTACAACTTTATCAATCTTTTTGTCTTTAAAATAATTAGCAAATTCTTTTCCAATTTCATTCATAAGATTTACATCAACTTTATGGTTTAAAAAACTATCAACTTTTAAAATATGTTCATTTAGTGCAATTCCTTCTTTTAATATTTTTTCTTTTAATAATTCCATTTTAAATTCCATTCCTTTCATATTTTACTTGATACAAATAGAGATATTCTTTAAATTATGATTTATATTTTAGCAAATATATAATAAAAAATCAACTGTTACTATTTAAATACAGAAATTTTCCCTCAAATTAAATATGCTTGATTTTTTAATATTTTATCT
>CAMVKF010000056.1 GCA_947168035.1 uncultured Clostridia bacterium
TTTTAACAAGACTTGTAGGACCAGGAAAAGTAATACTTCAATCACAAAACTTTGGAGAATTTATTGGAAAAGTAGTAAGCGTAATGCCAAAAAAAGGATAAAAAGATAGTAGTTTTTCTAGAAATATCAAGTTTAATCTTGATATTTTTTTTTATTTAGAATATAATATACTTGTACAATTTTTTTTAAAATAAATTTGTTAATATTTACTAAATACAACTTTATGTATTTAGAAAGGAAAGTTTTAAATTATGGGAAACAATTTAGATAAAATTATGCAAAAAAGTATAATAAGTGAAAATATTTATTTAAGTAAAATGATTGAAGATATAGTACCTAATATAGAACAAAAATATACTAATGTAGAATTAGAAGCAAGTAAAAAAGAAGAATTTAGCTTGGTAGTTTATCAAAAACAAAATATATTAACAAGATTTTTTAAAATGATATCAATAAGTATAGAAAAATTAAGAATAATGAAGAAAATTAGAGGATTTGAACTAAAAAAAGTGAAAAATAACTATTAAAAAATATTAACAAAAATGTAATATGGGAGGCAAAAAAAGTTGTTAGCATATATAAAAGGCGAACTTGCATTAAAAGCAAGAGGTTATATAGTAATAGATGTTGGCGGATTAGGTTACAAAATCTTTATGGCAGAAAACACAATAGAAAATGTTGGAAAAGTTGGAGATATAGTTAAAGTTCATACCTATTATAGAGTTATGGAAGATGATATAAGTATATTTGGATTTAACACAAATGAAGAACTAAGATTATTTGAACTTTTAATTTCAGTAAGTGGGGTAGGAGCAAAAACTGCAATTACTATGCTTGGAACAATAGAACCATCTGACTTTGCAATAGCAATTATTTCAAATGATATAAATACATTAAAAAAACTTCCGGGAATTGGACCAAAAACGGCAGGAAGAATAGTGTTAGAGCTTAAAGACAAATTAAAAAAAGAACAACAAATAGAAGAGCTTTCAGTAGCTAGTAGTAATGTTAAAATCATTCAAAAAGATAGTAAACAAGAGGAAGTGTGTACAGCACTTCAAGTATTAGGATATAGTAATAAACAAATAGATGAGGTAATTAGCAAAATTGATAATAGTTTGTCTTTAGAAGAAATGATAAGAGCCGGAATAAAAGAATTGTCTAAGAAATAGAGGGTGGAATTTAAACCTCTAAATTAATTATTAGACATCAAAAAACGAAATAAAGGAGAGAGAAATAAATGCCTGTAATTAGCTATGAATTACTACATATAGATAAAAATTCTGGAGCAAGGCGTGGGGTAGTTCACACTCCGCATGGAGATATACAAACACCAATATTTATGCCGGTTGGAACTTTAGCAACTGTTAAAGCAATGTCACCAGAGGAACTAAAAGATGATGTAAAAGCACAAATTATTTTAGCAAATACATATCATTTATATTTAAGGCCAGGACATAATTTAGTAAAAGAGGCAGGGGGGCTTCATAAATTTATGAATTGGGACAAGCCAATTCTTACAGATAGTGGAGGGTTCCAAGTTTTTAGTTTAAGTTCTCTTAGAAAAATAACAGAAGAGGGAGTTGAATTTAACTCTCATTTAGATGGCAGTAAGCACTTATTTACACCTGAAAAAGTTATGGAAATAGAAGAGGCACTTGGGGCAGATATAATAATGGCATTTGATGAATGTTGTAAATACCCATCTTCTTATGATTATACTAAAAAATCAATGGAAAGAACTACTCGTTGGGCTGAGAGATGTAAAAATGCTCATTTGAGCCAAAACCAAGGCTTATTTGGTATAATTCAAGGTGGATTTTATAAAGATTTACGAAAAATTTCAACAGATGATTTAATTAGTATGGATTTCCCTGGTTATGCAATAGGTGGAATAAGTGTTGGAGAACCTAAAGAGGAATTTTTGGATATTTTACGATATACTACACCTTTAATGCCAGAAAATAAACCAAGATATTTAATGGGTGTAGGTACACCAGATTACCTAATAGAGGCTGCAATTGCAGGAATAGATATGTGTGACTGTGTACTTCCAACTAGACTTGCAAGACATGGTACAGCTCTAACATCAAAAGGGAAAATCGTAATTAGAAATAATGAATATTCAAGAGACTGGAATAAATTAGACGAAGAGTGTGACTGCTATACATGTACAAACTATACTAGGGCATATTTAAGGCATTTGGTTAAAACAAATGAGATTTTAGGAATGAGATTATTATCACTTCACAATTTAAGATTCTTAACAAGATTAATGGAAAATGTAAGAAAAGAAATAGAAAATGATAGTCTTTTAGAATTTAGAGAAGAATTTTATAAAAAATATGGTTATACTAAAGAATAGGAGGGAATAGTATGAATTTTAATGAAGATGATGAAATAAATATTAAAAATAATACATTAAAAAAAGCAATTATTATATCAATTGTTATACTAACTTTTTTAGGTATATTAATAGTGGGTTTAATTATATATAAAATAAATAATCCAACTACAATAATAGCTTACATTGATAATAATAGGGTTAAAAACTTTACAGATATATTAGATATTCAAGAAGATGAAAATGGAAAGACTCAAATTTATATTTCAATAAGAGATTTTGCAACATGTTTAAAAAGCGCTAAACCGGAAATAGAATATTTAACATATAAAGGAGACTATAATCCTAAAACAGAGGATGAGGATAAATGTTATATAATTAGAGATGATTATGAAGTTGCCATGTTCACAAGAAAATCAAAGTCAATATATAAATTAAACTTACAGAAAAGTAGTGGCGAATCCTCAGATTATGAACAAGTAATTATTGACAAAGATGTTTTTTTGAGTAATGGTAAACTATATGCTTCTATAGATGGTATAGAAGAGGGATATAATGTTAATATTTCATTTGATGAGAAAAAAAAGATAATAAGAATCTATACATTAGAATATCTAACACAATACTTCCAAACACAGCTAGAAAAAATAAAGATTAAAGATTATGGAAAATTAACAATTGAGCAAGATAATTTCCAAAACTGTAAATCAGTATTTGAAAATTTGTTAGTTGTAAAGTCTGAAAATGACAAAAGTGGAATAATAAAGGCAGATAATTTTTCAACACTTATATTAGAGCCCCAATATGATGATATAGAATATTTAAGTGATTCAAAAACATTTTTAGTTAAAAGTGGTGGTAAAAAAGGAATATTTTCTCTAGATGGCAAACGTAAAATAGATTTAGTTTATGATGAAATATATTCAATGGGGCAAGATTCAAAATTATATGTTGTAAAAACTAATAATCAATTTGGAATGGTTGATGAAAGTGGTAATATTATAATACATCCTGAAAATGATAAAATAGGTATTGATATTAAGGATTTTCTTTATAATGACATAAAAAATGGATATTTTATATTAAATAGTTTAATTCCTGTTAAACGAAATGACAAATGGGCATTTTACGATAAAAAAGGAAAAATGATTACAGATGGATATATATATTCTCAAATAGGATGTAGTAAAATTAAAACAGGAAAAAATTCTTATGGGTTATTACAACTAATTGATTATGATGTTGTAGTTGTTGGTGATGAATTAGGTAAATATTGGTTTATGGAATCAAATGGAAATGATAATTTATTGCCACATGTACTTGAGCAAGTATATATAAAAACAACAGAAGGAAATGTAAATTATTATATGACAGTAAATGAGAAAGATTATGAAGTCTTAAAATATTTAAAACAGGTTAAACAAAAAAAATAATAATTTGATGTTCTAAAAACAAGTCTTCTTTCATATACATATTATAAGGGGGTATGTATATTGAAAGAAGATTTTTTTAAAATAGGATATAGTGCATATTTAAATAATAATAAAAAACAAAAATGGACAAGTTTGATTTTTGAAAAAATTGCAAAACATAAATTAATATTTGCAATTATATTTATAGCATTAATATGTGCTACCATAAATTTTTGGTTAATATTTAAATTTATGTATGTTTTAGAAGCAAGTGCATTTGTGTATTGAATTTTCCGCAATTTTGTAGTAAAATATAGTACATATAAAAGTTGAAAGGAAATGAAATAATGATACTTGCAAATAAATGGGAAGATTACAAAATAATAGATATGGCAGATGGTCAAAAACTTGAAAAGTGGGGAAATATTACACTTTCAAGACCAGACCCACAAATAATTTGGAAAAATAAAAGTTTTCCTAAAGAATGGGAAAAAGCATATGCAGTATATAAAAGAAGTAATAAAGGTGGGGGAAATTGGGAATATAAAAAACAGTTACCTAAAAACTGGCAAATAAAGTATAAAGACCTAGTATTTAATATAAAGCCAATGGGTTTTAAACATACAGGTCTATTTCCTGAACAAGCTGTAAATTGGGATTGGATGAGAGAAAAAATAAAAAAGGCTAAAAGAGAAATAAGTGTATTAAATTTATTTGCATATACAGGAGGAGCCACTTGTGCAGTATTAGCAGAAAATGCCTCTGTTTGCCATGTAGATAGTTCAAAAGGAATGGTATCTTGGGCAAAAGAAAATGCCCAATCTTCAAATTTAGCAGACAGAAAAGTAAGGTTCATTGTAGATGATGTTTTTAAATTTGTAAATAGAGAAATAAGAAGAGGCAATAAATATGATGCTATAATTATGGATCCACCATCATACGGAAGAGGTACTAATGGGGAAGTATGGCAGTTTGAAAGTAATATTTATGAACTTGTTGATTTGTGTTTAAAGGTACTTTCAGATGACCCAATATTTTTCTTAATAAATTCATATACAACAGGAATTTCAAGTACAGTTTTAGCAGATATATTAAATTTAACAATTTCAAAAAAATATAATGGAAAAATAGATGCAGGAGAAATAGGTCTTCCTATGCAAAATTCAAAGTTGGTATTGCCTTGTGGAATTTATGGAAGATGGGAGAAGTAAGGTTGAAAAATAATTACAATTTTAAATGATTACAATTCACAGCTATTCTCACTATAAGTCCGCGCAAGTGATTAATATATATTTTTAAAATAAGGCGCGTAAGGCGAGCAACCGAAGCGTAAGCGAAGGGCGACTGGAGCAATCAACTTATGCGATCTCATAATATAAAAATATATTTTTATATTATGAGATAAGGAAGATTGCGACACCAAGCCTTATGAAAAAAATATATATTAATCACGTTAGGCAGGACTAGAATAATTGTAAGAGCTGTGAATTGTATTTTACTTAAAATCAAATTCAATATTTAGCCATTATAGAAAAGGGATGATAGTAAAAATGAATATATTATTCGAAGATAATCAAATAATTGTAGTTGAAAAAGAACCTAATATGCCAACTCAAGCAGACAAAACAGGAGATATGGATTTATTAACACTAGTAAAAAAATATATAAAAGAAAAATATAATAAACCAGGAGATGCGTATATTGGTTTAGTTCATAGGCTAGATAGACCAGTAGGCGGAGTTATGGTATTTGCAAGAACCTCTAAATCTGCTTCAAGACTAAGTGAGCAAGTTAGAAATAAAACTCTTAAAAAAACATATATTGCAGTCGTAGATGGAATTATAGAAAATAAAAAAGGTATTTTAGAAGATTATTTATATAAAGATGAGAGGAATAACATAAGTAAAGTAGTAAATAAAGAAAAGAAAAATGCCAAACTTGCAAAATTAGAATATGAAGTAATAGGTTATGATGAAAAGAGAAATTTAACAAGAGTAAAAATAAATTTACATACAGGTAGACATCACCAAATAAGAGTTCAATTTGCAAATTTTGGGCATAGTTTATTTGGAGACCAAAAATATGGGTGTAGAGGCAAAGGAAAACAAATAAGGCTTTGGGCAAGTAGATTAGAATTTACACATCCAGTAACAGGAGAAAAAATGATATTTGAATCAGAACCAGATTTTTAAGTGATATTTCAATTTTATATAACATTTTTTGCCCAGTGTTAAGATTTTATATTAACATTGGGCAAAAAAATTGGGATTGACTTTAAACAAGTTATTATTCCTTGTCTATAGGAAACATGGTTTTAATTGTGGTAGTATTATTATATTCTTTTAAATAAATAGCACATAAATAAACTAAAATATATGGTATACCCATTATTAGAGTTATCATATTTTGTATTGTTAAAAATGTCCTTAAATTTTCATAACATTCTTCTTCTTTTCTTATTTCATATCTATCATGAATATTTTTAATCTTTTCTAAATAGAGGTTTCTTTTCTTTTTACAATGTTCTACATTATTATTTAAGCAATAGTCTACGACCGGGCTAAGTAAAAAACAAAATGATATAATCAAAGTACATGTTTCAATAAGTAAATCACCAGAAAAATCTATACATAAAGTTGATATATTATTTACAATTTGTAGTGTGATTAGTGGATTCAGTATAACCATTGTTCCATACAAAAAGCCGTCTTGTAATATTCCTGCACTTCCTTTAGAATTAAATTTTAAAGATTGTATAAATGGAACTATTACAAATATAATTAAGGATATGATTAATGCTTGCATTATACTTAAAATAGATTGCACGATTAACAATTTAAATAAAATAATACCATAAATAGTACCAGAAAAAATACCGATAATTATTGATGATATAACTAAATATGTAGAGGCTTCTTTTTTACGTATAAGTGCTAAATTATAAATTGAACTAAATGTTATACATATAGCAATATTAATTGAAAGTATTAATATAAAGAGTAGAGAAATTAATATTTTTAACATATTAGTATTTATAATATTATCTATATTTCTAAACATTGAAATTAAAACATATATTAGTGTAGTAAAATATATTAAAGTTAAAAAGATAATAGATAATTCAGTATTTTTTATTAATTTTAATACAATAATAAGTGTAGTAATTAAAGTAAAAAATACTAAGGCTATAACTGGTAATTGGTTAATAATAGGCATTTCTATTTTAAAATCTAAGTATTACTGCTAAATATAAAATAAAATAAATTATATATTGTGAAAGCTTCATATTATTGATAAATTTTTCACTATTTTCTTTTTTATCTTCAATAGCTTTTATTCTGTCAAATGACATCTTTACATATAAAGGTAGAACTGCAGAAATTAATACAGAAATAATTTCTAAAATATAGGATATACTTTTATTTTTTGTTATTATATAAAGTATCATTAAACCTTGAATTATAATAGATATCCAGATAGCTTTATTATGATTATATCCGTTGTCGTCCCAGTTTTTCTTTTCTATAAAATTATAGTCTATAAAGGCAATTATTGCAGGTATGCAAAATAAAATAATACATTTAATAATTTCAAAGTTAAAATTTGAACTTTTATAAATATTTATTAAATTATATTGAAAAATCCAAGTTAGTGTTCCATATAAAATTCCCATACCTATCATTTTGGGCTTATTTGAACTATTAAAAACATAAAATATAGAAAACAAAACACTTGTAATTACAATATTTTGTTGTTCTATTAATCTTTCTTTTGTCATAATAGTAGTAACTAGTGCGCTAATAACTGCAGCAAAAAATACAGGTATAATTAGTTTTATATTTATTTTTTTTCTTAAAATAATGAATTTTATAAATAAAATGATACTCAAAGATAAAAGAGATGTACCATAAATTATTAACTCTTTTCCATATTTTAAAGAATAGTCATCTAGAAAATGTAATATTAAAAATATTGTACTTGAAGACCATATTAAAAACTGACAAACATTATAAAAATTCCATGGAAAAGTTCCGAGAAGAATTGGATTCTTTTTTTATGGCTTTTTCAGCAATAAACATTGCAGTAAATAAATATCCTACTAAGAAAAAAATTAGTACAAAGAAAAATGCATGATACCAACCTGCATAGTTAAAATGGTGCGCTTTTGGAATGCTCCAATTTGGTACAATGTTATCATTAAGTAACCATGTAACTTGAATAAATGCGCCCAAAAAAGCAGAAAGTCCGCCAGCTAAAATAGGAAGTTGATATTTATATTTAAAGTTCACGTGAGTATAAAAATAATAAACATAGGCAACCATTGAACCTATAAAAATAGGCAGACATATAGAGTCTCCTAAAGCAGAAGCTTTATAACCAAATAAACCCTTAAGGTTAGGTACAAATTGAGTTCTTATCCAATAATTGTACATAATTAATAATACACCAAAACCTATAACAAATATACTTATTCCAGCAATTAATCCAAAAATAACAGATTTATTAAATCTATTGTCAACTTTATTGTCCATATAGTACCTCCTTTTTTAAAAAAATTATATACCACTTGTTATCAAAAATCAACAATATTACTTTGGGTTTTGAAAAAACTCTTGACAAAGATAAAAAAAGTATGTATAATAGGTTTGTTTTTAATTGATATGGCGAAGTAGCTCAGTTGGCTAGAGCATTCGGTTCATACCCGAAGGGTCATGTGTTCGAATCACATCTTCGCTACCAAATTTCAATAACGTACTAAAACTGCGGTGTTTCAATTTTTTTGAAACACCGCAGTTTTACTTTAAAAATATACAATGAATATCTTAATCGACACAAAAATCTATGATATATTTTTTAGTTCATATCTAGGTAATATTATTAATAATTAAAATATTTTTTCATAATTCTAATTACATTTTCAATATTTCTTCTTGTATGTGTAACTTGAATAATAATAATTTCATTATTATCTATATAGTAAAAAATTCTATGCATTCGATATAAAAGTTGCCTTATAGTTATTTTTTTGTATTTAAAAAAAATTTTACCAAGTTTAGGAGAAAAAGTCAATGAATTTTCAATTGTTGCGTTGTAAGACATTTACTTTTGTCAAAATTGTCTATTCGGTTTTTTAGCTCATTTATTAAGTTGAGTGTTTCAGTTATGTCTTCTAATGTAACATCTTCTGGCATTTCTTCTAAAACTTTAATCATTGCTTGTTTTTCACTCATAATAAATTTCCTTCCTTTCTCTAAAAAGTTACCGTTAATAATACATATATATTATAATACAAATTATTTACTTTGTAAATAGTACAATCACTTAGAAAAATGTAAAAATATTCAGTAAAATCGTTGAAAAAAAAGCAATTTTATAATAAAATTATAGCAATGTAATGCTGTGTATATAAAAGAATACTAGGCTTAAAAAAAGAGGAGAGTAAAATTTGAGAAATATTAAATTAACAATAGAATATGATGGAAAAGAATTTGGAGGGTGGCAAAAACAACCTAATAAATTAAATATTCAAGGAACTATTGAAAAAGCAATAGAAGAAGTAACAGGAGAAATTGTAGAGCTAAATGCATCAGGAAGAACAGATAGCCGGAGTTCATAGTTTAGGGCAAGTTGCAAACTTTAAAACAAACTCTAAAATTCCTATAGAAAAAATACCTATAGCTCTAAATACAAAATTAAAAAAATCAATTAGAATAATAAAAGCTGAAGAAGTAGACGAAAATTTTCATAGTAGACTTTCATGTAAACAAAAAACTTATAGGTATATAATAAATAATAATGAAATTGAGTCAAGCATATATAGGAACCTAGAATGTTTTATACCACAAAAATTAGATATTGAAAAAATGAAATTAGCAATTAAGTATTTTGAAGGTAAACATGACTTTAAAGCATTTAAAGCAAGTGGAACAAGCTCAAAAAGCAGTGTAAGAACAATATATAAAACAAATATAGTAGAAAAAGAAAATGGAAGAATTTGGATAGAGCTTACTCGGAAATGGTTTTTTGTATAATATGGTAAGAATAATAGTAGGAACATTAGTAGAAGTTGGTTTAGGTAAAATAGAGCCAGACCAAATAAAACAAATAATAGAGCAAGGAAAAAGAGAAAATGCAGGAAAAACCTTACCACCACAAGGTTTATATCTTTTGAATGTGGAATATTAATAATTTAAAATGATTAGATTGATTTTTGAAATTCTAAGAAACATTTAAGGAAATTACAATGAAATTACTTATGTATATAAACTAATAAGTTTGTATTATATAAAATAAAAAATGGAGTTATAGGAGAAAAATAGTAAATGATTAGCGTAGATGAACTAAAGGAATGCTTATTAAAAAGTGGTGTATCTTCAGAAACAGTTAATAGAATATTAAATGGAAATATTAAAACTTTATTAAAACGTGGCAAAGCAGAAGAAATAGAAAAAATACTAGAAGTACTGGGTAAAGCTCAAATAAGTAAAG
>CAMVKF010000057.1 GCA_947168035.1 uncultured Clostridia bacterium
AAAGCCAAATGAAAAAATTACCAATAGGAAGAGACAATTTTAAAGACATAATAGAGGGCGATTTTTATTATGTAGATAAAACAAAAATAATAGAAGAGCTAATAGAAAGAGGAGCTTATGTTGCATTATTTCCAAGACCAAGAAGATTTGGAAAAAGCCTTATGATTTCTACATTAGATGAATTTTTTAATGTAGAAAAAAAAGAAAAAAATAAAGACTTATTTGATGGATTATATATAAATAGTAGTAAATATAAAGAAGAACAAGGAAAATATCCTGTAATTAAGCTTAATTTTAAGAGCTTAAAATCTAACGATTGGGAGCATATGTATGCAATCATAAGAGAGGAATTTAGAGAATTATTTGAAAGTAAAAGATATGTATTAGATATATTAAATGAGGAGCAAAAAGCGGTATATTACAAATTCTTAAGAAAAGAAGCTAGTCAAGATGAATATGAAAAAGCAATAAAAATACTATCACAATTTATGGAAAGATATTATAATGAAAAAGTTCTTCTTTTAATAGATGAATATGATGTACCAATACAAAATGGATATTCAAAAGGGTTTTATAATGATGTAATTGGATTTATAAAAAACTTATTTGGAAATGCTCTAAAAACAAATGATAGTGTAAAATTTGCTGTAATGACAGGTATTTTAAGAGTAAGTAAAGAAAGTATATTTAGTGACTTAAATAATGTAAAAATATATACAACACTAAATAATTTGTATGATGAATATTTTGGATTTAATGAAAAGGAAACATCAGATTTTTTAAAACATTTTGGATATGAATTAACACCAAATGTAAAAAATATGTATGATGGATATATTTTTGGAAGACAAGAAATATATAATCCATGGAGCATATTAAATTATGCCGAAGAAGGTAACTTACAACCATATTGGGTAAATACAAGTGCAGATGAGCTATTAAAAAGTCTATTTGATGGAGCAAAAGAACAGACATCAGAAATGCTAGAAACACTTATGTTAGGCAAAGATTTAAATATACAATATAATGAAAAAGTAACATTTTTAGACCTAGAAGCAGCAAAATCAGAAGATGCAGTAAATGTAATAAGTAATTTTTTACTATTTTCTGGATATTTAACAAAGGCAAACCAAGAACCAATAGACTCTGATGGATATTTAAAAGTAAAAATACCAAATAGAGAAGTAAGAGTTGTTTTTAGAGATATAATATCAACTTGGACAGCAAGAAGTGCAAAATTTGCACAATACAAGTTGTATGAACTAAAACAAAAAATATTATCACAAGACACAAAAAAGATGGAGGAGATTTTAAATCAAGCTCTTCAAAGTATGTCTTTTATGGACGAATACGAGAATTTTTACCACGGATATATGTTAGGACTATTTGTAAACTTTTTATCAGGAGAATATATTGTAAAATCAAATCGCGAAGCAGGAGAAGGAAGATTTGATATAATGATAGAAAAATATGATAGAAGTGTAGGAATAGTTGTTGAATTTAAGTTAGCAAAAGAAGATGAAGATTTAAGTAAAAAAGCTGAGCAAGGAAAAGAACAAATTAAAAATAAAGAATATTATAAAGAATTAGAATTAGATGGAGTTAAAAATATACTAACTTATGGAATTTCATTTATAGGTAAAAAATGTAAAGTTGCATAAAAATTGGGGGACAAAAAGAACTTGTACCAATGTACCCTAAAAATTCAAAAAGCAAATTGTATAAAATCCCTTTATTTGCAGATAATAAACGAAAATGCAAATAAAGGGAGTTTTTGTTTGAAAAATAATTAAAAATTCTTTTTCAAACTCTGAGCCCTTTTAAGCGAAGTAAGAAGGGAACGAGTTTTTTTATGGAAACAAGAAATTTGGAAATTGAGGGAGCTTTGCTAAATACAGCAGAACTATGTAATTACTTAGAAAAAAGAGCCTCGAACAGTATGGTAAGTAGCAATTCTTCTAAAAGCACTTATCCTATTCCAAGATTAATAGAAAATTATAATATTATAAAATCAGTATATAATTTGCTAAACGAAAATGTTAAGGCAAAAATTTCAATTCATCCAGCAGGAGAGTGGCTTTTAGACAATTTTTATATAATAGAAGAAATTACAAAATCTATACAAAAAGAACTTACTTTAAAAAAATATATAAATTTTGTTGGAATTTCCAATGGGAATTACAAAGGTTTTGCAAGAATTTATGTACTTGCTTCTCAAATTGTTAATTTTTCAGACAATAAAATAGATAGAAAAATTTTAGAGCAAAGCTTAATTTCTTACCAAACAAAGAAAAGCTTAAATATGGACGAAATATGGAATATAGGGATTTTTATGCAAATTGCAATTATAGAAAATATTCGAAAAATTTCGGAAAATATATTCCTTTCTCAAATGGAAAAACTTAAAGTAGAATCTATAATAGAAAGATTGATTGAAAATAAACCAAAACAGGAAAGAAAATTTGACTTTATTAGAGAAACAAAATTAAATATAAAAAATTATGATGTAAAATATCCATTTGTTGAATATATGTCATACAAGCTAAAAAAATATGGCAAAAAAACAGGTCAGTTTTTAGGTATACTAGAACAAGAAGTAGAAAAGACAGGAAATACTGTTTCTCAAATTATAAAAAGAGAGCATTTTGAAATAGCAATATCTAAAATTTTAATTGGGAATTCTATAACTTCAATAAAAACTATACAAAGAATAAATTTTTTAGAAATTTTTGAAAAAATAAATGGAGTAGAAGAAATACTAAAACAAGACCCGCTAGGTGTATATAACAATATGGATTATAAAACAAAAGAGGACTACCAAAACAAAATAAAAAATATAGCTAAAAAAACAAAAATATCTGAAATGTATATAGCAAAAAAAGTATTAGAATTAGCAAAAGAGCGGAGAAGCAAGTACTAAAAAAGCTCATATTGGCTATTATTTACAAAATGAAAATATTTTATATCAAAAGATGGATTTAAAAGAAAAAAGAAAGCTAACAAACGAAAAAAAGGTGAAAATTTATATTACATCAATAGTATTTTTAAGTTTTATTATATCTATCTTAATTTCTTGTAAAATTACAGGAAATAATGTAGTAAAGTTTGTAGCCTTTTTAAGTTTGCTTTGCCCCGCTTCTGAATTTGTAATACAAATAATACAATATATTCTAAATAAACTTGTAAAACCAAAATTAATTCCTAAAATGAATTTTGAATATGGAATTCCCAAAGAAGAAGCAACCTTTGTAATAGTTCCAACAATAGTAGATAGTGCAAAAAAAGTAAAAGAGATTTTCAAAAACTTAGAAGTAGATTATTTAGCAAATAAAAGCGAAAACCTTTATTTTTGCTTGCTTGGAGATTGCAAGCAAAGTAAAAAACAGTTTGAGAGCTATGATGATGAAGTCCAAATGGCAGGAATTAAAGAAGCTCAAAGGCTAAACTCAAAATATGAAGATTTAAACTTTCCAAAATTCCATTTTATTTATAGAAAACGTGTGTGGAATGAGGGGGAAGAAGCTTATTTAGGTTGGGAAAGAAAAAGAGGAGCAATAACAGATTTTGTAGAATGTTTACTTATGAATTTAAACACCCAAGAAATTCAAGAAAAATTTAATGTAAACACTATTTTAGAAAATAAAAAGAATTTGCCAAAAATAAAATATATAATTACACTAGATAGTGATACAGACTTAAGCTTAAATTCTGCTTCAAGTTTAATAGGTGCAATGGCACATATTTTAAATAAGCCAGAAATTGAAGATGAAAAAGTAGTTGCAGGTTACTCTCTTATACAACCAAGAGTTGGAATAAATTTAGAAGTAAGTTTAAAAAGTATATTTACAAAAATATTTGCCGGAAGTGGTGGAATAGATTCATACTCAAATGCTATTTCAGATATATACCAAGATAATTTTGGAGAAGGAATTTTTACAGGAAAAGGAATATTTGATGTAGCACTCTATTCTAAAATATTAAAAAATGAAATACCAGAAAATACAGTGCTTAGCCACGATTTACTAGAAGGAAGTTACTTAAGGTGTGGGCTAGCTACAGACATTTTAATAATGGATGGTTACCCAAGTAATTTTTTAAATTTTAGTGTAAGGCTTTCAAGATGGATTAGAGGAGATTGGCAGATTTCAAGTTGGCTTAAAAATAAAAAATTAAATTTACTTTCAAAATTTAAAATATTTGATAATTTAAGAAGAAGTTTATTAGAAATAACAGAAATTCTAAGTTTAGTATATTTTATAATTATTTCACATTTAACAAAAAATGTAGCATTACTTCCAATAACATTTATTTCATTTACAATAGTTATTCCTTATGTAATAGAAATATTAAATAATATAATATTTAGAAAACAAGGTGAACAAAAACAAAAAACATTTACTCCAAAAATAAACGGAATTCAAGCAAGTTTATGTAGAGCATTAATTACTATAGGTGTTTTACCATACAAGGCTTATATAAGTTTAATTGCAATATGTAAAACAATATACAGAAAGCACATTTCTAAAAAACACTTACTAGAATGGATGACTTCTGAAGAAGCAGAAAAAAATTCTAAAGGGGACGTTTTAAGCTATTTTAGAGAAATGGCCTTTAATGTAGCTTTTGGAGCAATTGTATTAATATATAGTTTAAATATAAATAGCAAAATTTTAACTGTAATAGGTTTGAGTTTTATAATATTTCCATATGTAATGTATTATATAAGCAAACAAATTAAAGATAAAAAACCAAAAGAAATTTTAAATAAAGAAGACTTAAAATTTGTAGAAGATATTGGAAAAAGAACTTTTAACTTTTTTTATGAAAATATAAATGAGCAAAACAATTTTTTAATACCAGATAATTTTCAAGAAGATAGAAAAAATGAATATGTAAATAGAACATCATCTACAAATATTGGTTTATCAATGCTTGCAATTATCTCAGGTGTGGATTTGGATTATATAAATATAGAGCAAGCAAATAATAAATTAATAAATATTTTAAACACAGTAATAGGTTTAAAAAAATGGAATGGACATTTATATAATTGGTATAATATAAAAAACTTAGAACCATTAATTCCAAGGTATATTTCAACAGTTGATAGTGGGAATTTTGTAGGTTACCTTTATGTTGTAAAAAGCTATTTTGAGGAGCAAGAAGGATTTAGTGACCTAATAAAACAAATAGACAAATTAATAAATGAAACAGATTTTTCAAAATTATATAGTAAAGAACACAGGCTATTTTCTATAGGCTTCAATATTGAGGATAATGCACTTACAGATTCATATTATGATTTGCTAGCATCAGAAGCTAGGCAAGCAAGTTTAGTTGCAATTATTAAAAAAGATGTTGAAACAAGACATTTCCAAAACTTAAGTAGAACCTTAACAGTTTTAAATAAGAAAAAAGGACTTATATCGTGGTCAGGAACAGCTTTTGAGTATTTAATGCCAAATATCAATATACCAAGGTATAAAACAAGTTTAATAGATGAGTCTTGCGAATTTGCAATAATGAGCCAAATTAAATATGCAAAAATGCTAGGTACACCTTGGGGTATATCTGAAGCAGCATTTAATGTAAAAGATTTACATTCAAATTACCAATATAAAGCTTTTGGAATACCATGGCTTGGCTTAAAAAGAGGGTTAGAAGATGATATTGTAATTTCAAGTTATGCAAGTGCTTTAGCAATAGTAGATAAACCAAAAGAGGTTGTTAAAAATTTAAAAGAGCTAAAAGACTTAGGCTTATATAATAAATATGGTTTTTATGAAAGTATAGATTTTTCGCCTCAAAGAATTAAAAAAGAAAATGAAGAAAACATTGTAAAAACATATATGGCACATCACCAAGCATTAATTTTATTATCAATTAATAATTTAATAAATGAAAATATTTTGCAAAAAAGATTTATAAAAAACCCAGAAGTACAAGCAGTTTCAATATTACTACAAGAAAGAATGCCAGAAACTTTTATAGTTACAAATGAGGAAAAGAAAAAGCCAGAAAAGCTAAAATATCAAGATTATGAGAATTATGCTGTTGTTCAACTAAAAAATACAGAAGACACAATAAATAGAGCAAATGTAATTTCAAATGGAAATTATACTATAGCAATAGACCAAAAAGGAAATGGATTAAGTAAGTTTAATAATATATATATAAATAAATTTAAAGAAACTTGCGATTTTGACCAAGGAATATTTATGTATTTAAAAAACATTAATTCTAAAAAAGTAACTACAATTGCAAAAGAAAGTGATACTATAACTTTTATGCCAGACCAGGTATGCTTTGAGAAAAACGAAGATTTTATAAAAACTAAATTAAAAATAACAATTGACCCAGAAGAAGCGGTTGAAATAAGATCTTTAGAGCTAGAAAATTTGGGCTCTAGAGAAGAAACTTTAGAAATCACAACAGTTTTTGAACCTATTTTATCTACAAAAGAACAAGAAATTGCACACCCTGCATTTAATGGTTTATTTTTAATATGTGATTATGATGATGAAAAAAATATTTTAGAAGTAAGGAGAAAAAGCAGAGATACTACAAAGCAAGATTTGTATTTGGAAACAGCTTTTTGGACAGATGGAGAAGTAATAGTAGATAACGAATTTGAAACAGATACAGAAAAGCTAAAAATAAGAGGCAATTTAGATATTCCAAATGCTGTACAAAAATCACTTCCATTTTCTAAAAAAATAGGTTTTGTAATTTCTCCTACAATAGCATTAAGAAAAACTATAAAACTAAAAGCTGGAAGAAAAAGCACAATTAATTTTGTTTTATCTACTGGTTACAATAAAGAAGAAGCAGTAGAAAATTTAGCAAAATATAAAAATCAAGAAAATGTAAAAAGAGCTTTTGAAATTTCAAAAGCTAAGGCAGATACAGAAAGTAGATATCTAGAAATAAAAAGTAAAGATATAATTTTATACCAAAAAATATTAGGATATTTAATTTTTGAAAATCAGATAAGAAGTAGACAAATAAGAAAGCTAAACACCTCGAATTTTTGCCAAAGTGATTTATGGAAATTTGGTATTTCTGGTGATTTTAAAATTATTTTGGTTAAAATAAGAGACATTAACGATATTTATGTAATTAAGCAAGTTTTAAAAATGTATGAATTTTTTAGAAGCAAGAACATTTTAATTGATTTGGTATTTTTAGATGAAGAGAATCATTCATACGAGAATTATGTAAGACAAGAAATAGAATCTGAAATTCAAGATAAACATTTAGCATATTTAAAAAATCAAAGAGGTGGAATTTTCGTCCTTTCTAAAAATGAAATGGATAAAAAAGATATAGATTTACTAAGCTTTGTTTCAAGCCTTACAGTAGACACACATCAAGGTGATTTAAAACACATTATTTCAGATTTAGAAGAAGAATATTTGGGGGGCTTGCAAAATATTCCAAATGAGTATTATAGTGAAAAGCCAAAATGGGAAAACGAGCCAAATAAAATTAATTTACTTTCAAATACAGAAAACAAGTATTACAATGAATATGGAGCATTTTCGCCAGATGGAAAAGAATATATTATAAATGTAAATAAAAATAGGAGACTTCCAACTGTTTGGAGCAATATTTTAGCAAACGAAAAATTTGGAAGTCTAGTTACAGAGTCTATGGGAGGATATACTTGGTATAAAAATAGTAGGTTAAATAGACTTTCAAGTTGGGAAAATAATGCTCATTTAGATACACCAAGTGAAATTATTTACCTAGAGGATATGGAAAGTTCAAAAAAATGGTCTTTAGGTTTAAACCCTATGCCAGATGATAATGATTATAATGTAATTTATGGTTTTGGTTATAGTAAGTATATTCACGAAAGTTCTGGAATTTTACAAGAATTAGAGGTTTTTGTGCCAAATGAAGATGGGGTTAAAGTAAATATTTTAAAATTAACAAATAACACAATAGGTAAGAAAAAAATCAAATTAGTTTATTATGTAAAACCTGTTTTAGGTGAGGATGAAACTAAGTCTAATGGATATATAAAAATAAACTTTGATGAAAACTGTAATTTGGTTTTGGCAGAAAACTTGTATGAAGAAAATTTTAGAAGTAAAATGTTTGTTTCATCATCTTGTAAAATAAAGAGTTTTACAGGAGATAAAAAATTTTTCTTAGGGAAGCGGAGGAGTCTCAAACCCTGATGGATTAAGCAAAATAAGGTTAAATAATTCTACAGGTTTTGGTATGCAAAATTGTATTGCAATTCAACTTGAAATAGATGTAGAAAGTATGAGTTCAAAAGAGATAGTTTTAAGTTTAGGGGGAGCAGATAGTTTAATAGATAGTAGAAATTTAGCTTACAAATATAGTAAACTTCAAAATTGTAAACAAGAACTAGAGGCAGTAAAGAAAAAGTGGAAAGATATATTAGAAAAAGTTCAAGTATATACTCCTGTAGATTCAACAAATATAATGCTTAATGGTTGGGCTTTATACCAAACAATAGTAAGTAGGCTATATGGAAGGACTGGTTTTTACCAATCAGGTGGTGCGTTGGGCTTTAGAGACCAGCTCCAAGATACTCTTGCTTTAAAATATATAAAACCTGAAATGATAAAAAATCAAATTATTAAACACTGTAAACATCAATTTATAGAAGGAGATGTAGAGCATTGGTGGCATGAGGATACCTCAAGAGGAATAAGAACTAGGTTTTCGGATGACCTTTTATGGCTAGTATATTTACTAGAGGAATATATTGATGTAACTGGTGATTTTAGTATATTAGATATAGAAGTACCATATTTGCAAGGAGAAATATTAAAAGAAAATGAAGAAGAAAGATATGATGTTTATAAAGAAAGTAGTTTAAAAGGTGATATTTATGAACATTCAATAAGAGCAATAGAAAAGGCATTAAATTTTGGAGAAAACAATTTACCTAAAATAGGTACAGGAGACTGGAATGATGGCTTTTCGACAGTTGGTAATAAAGGTAAAGGCGAAAGTGTATGGCTTGGATTTTTTATGTATAATATTTTACAAAAATTTTTGCCAATTCTAAGATACAAAAATGATTTAGAAAAATATGATAAATATAATGGTATTTTAGCAAATTTAAAACAAGCATTAAATACTGTAGGTTGGGACCGGAAGATGGTATAGAAGAGCATTTACAGATGATGGGCAAATACTTGGAAGTATAGAAAATGAAGAATGTAGAATAGATGGAATAAGCCAAAGCTGGGCGGTAATTTCTAAAGCAGGAGAAGAGTCAAAACAGCAAATTGCAATGGAAAGTTTAGAAAACCACCTAGTAGACAAAGAAAATGGAATAATAAAACTGTTAGATCCTCCATTTTACAATGGAAAGCTAGAACCAGGATATATAAAATCATATTTGCCAGGTGTAAGAGAAAATGGTGGGCAATACACACATGCTGCCATTTGGGCAATAATTGCAGAGAGTATGTTAGGTAATGGAAATAAATCAAATGAACTTTACAAAATGATAAATCCTATTGAACACGCAAGAACCAAAGAAGCTGCAAGTAAATACAAAGTAGAACCATATGTAATTTCAGCAGATATATATGGAGCAGGAAACCTTATAGGTAGAGGTGGTTGGACTTGGTATACAGGTTCGTCTAGCTGGTTTTACAAAACAGGAATAGAATATATTTTAGGTTTGAAAATAGAAAAAGGAATTTTAAGCTTAAACCCATGTATTCCTAAAGAATGGGAAGAATACCAAATAAGGTATAAGTTTGGTAGAAGTATATACAATATAAAATTAAAAAATCCAAATGGAAAAAATAAAGGTGTAAAAACCTTTAAAGTAAATGGAAATGAAATAGAAGAAAAGAAAATAAAATTAGAAGATGATGGAAAAGTGTATGAAATAGAGGTTGAATTAGGGTAAAATCCCATTTGGGACCGGCACTTTTGGGAATTCCCAATTGGGACCGGTTCCTTTTTGGGAATTTTCAATCTAAAAACCATTATCCTTGAATTTCTTTTGTTACTATATAATAGTTTTAATATACTTTTTATATCAAAACATTGAAATATTAATACTTTTCAAAGTTTCTCGGCTCATTTCGTAATTTAAG
>CAMVKF010000058.1 GCA_947168035.1 uncultured Clostridia bacterium
ATACCTCCACTACGGACTTTCACCGATTAGTTAAGCGACATGCCTGTCGCACTTTAAAAAAGTGCAGTTACAAAAAAACTGCACTTTTTTATTTTGAACATTTTTATTGATTTTTTAAGTTAATTATAGTATAATTTTTTAAAATTAGAATATTAATAATTTTAGGAGAAATTTTATGTTTGATAGTATTAAAAAAAATAAAAGAGAATCATTTTTTATTGTTACAATGTTTGTATTAGTAATAACTTTAATTATTTATTATATATGTAATGCTTTAGATTTTGGGCCAATATCTATAATAATTGCACTTACATTTTCTATTATTTCAGCTTGGTCTAGTTATTATTATAGTGATAAAATTGTACTTTCATTAAATAAAGCAAGACCTGCAACTAAAGAAGAAAATCTACAATTAGTAAATATTTTAGATGCTTTAGTAGTAGCTTCAGGTCTTAAATGTACTCCAAAACTTTATGTTGTAGAAGATAGCCAACCAAATGCTTTCGCAACTGGTCGTAACCCAGAAAATTCAGTTATTTGTGTTACAACAGGTTTGCTAGAAAAATTAGAATATTATGAATTAGAAGGAGTAATTGGGCACGAACTAGCACATATTAAAAATTATGATATTAGGCTTTCTGCAATTGTTACAGTAATGGTTGGACTTGTAGTTATGCTTTCTGATATGTTTTCAAGATATATGTTTTTTGGAAGAGGTAGAAAAAGCAAAAATGATAGTAATGCAAGTGCTATTTTAATGCTAATTGGTCTTGTATTTTTAATTTTATCGCCTATTTTTGGCAAACTAATGCAACTTGCTATTTCAAGAAAAAGAGAATTTATGGCTGATGCAACTTCTGTAGAATTTACAAGAAATCCAGACGGATTAATTTCAGCCCTTGAAAAAATCTCTAGTGACCCAAACGAACTTGAAACTGCAAATAATTCAACTGCACATATGTATATTTGCAATCCTTTTAGAAAAAATTCACATAGAAAATCTAAAAATATTTGGTCAACACATCCATCTACTGAAGATAGAATTGAAGCTTTAAAAAATTTGAGATAATTTCCCATTGGGGACGGTCCTTTTTGGTAAATCTTATGTAAACAGCAAACCGGTATTTAGTATTGCATTTATTAAAATTCATATGGTTGATATCTCTAAGGGAATAACCATAAGATTTTTAAAAATGACATTACGTTAATACCGGTTTGCTGTTTACATAAGATTTACCAAAAAGGACCGTCCCCAATGGGAAATTTTTTATTGCCATTCTGTTGTTGCAGGTGGCTTACTTGTTACATCATAAATTATGAATTCAATTTTGTCTCCAAAATTTGCTTCGATTTCTTCAACTATTTTTTGTACATCTGCTTTTTTAACTTCTTTTCCTATTTCTCCAGGTCTTCCTGTCATAAAGTCATTTGTTACAAAAGTTCTTATTGCAACTGAGTATTTTTTGGTCATTCCTATTGGAATTAAAACTGCAAATGTTTGGCTGACTTTAGCTTTTTCTAAATTTGTTGTTACTATATTATCTAGCTCACGAAGTAGGTTAATATTTTCATCTTCCATTTTCATATCAAAACATTTTATTTCTTCGCTAAATTTTTTCTTGTTTAGTATGTACCCTACTCTATTTATAGAATTAATACCATCTGTTATTTCTTTTGCCTTTGTGGTTACCGTCTCCCAATTAAAATCTAACATATTTCCTTGAAGTAAGCATAAGTTTCTATAACTTCTAGCGTCTCCTTGTACTCCAACAGATTTTATTGGTAAAATATAACCTTTTTCTTCTGTTCCATTTAAAATGTTTTCTAATTTTGTTACATCTTCATTAGAAATTTCTACTTCTTCTGTTTTATTATGGCATATTAATCTTATTGCTAGTCCTGGTCCTGGGAATGGTTGGCGAGATGCTATTTTTTCATCTAACCCTAATCTTCTTGCAACATTTCTAACTTCATCTTTATGCCAATCTGCATTTGTTTCTACTATTAAACCTTTTTTTCTAGCTTGCCTTACTATTTCTACATCATTATGATGTGTTTTTATTTTATGTGCAAAACCACTAATTTCTGGATTTCCACTTTCAATTAGATCTGGTCTTAGAGTTCCTTGAGCAATAAATGTATTTTCTTTATCTAATCCTAATCTTTCAATTACTTTGTTTGCAATTTGAATAAATACTTCACCAATAATTCTTCTTTTCTTTTCTGGGTCTGTTGTTTCAGATAATGGTCCAATTGGTCCATCTTCTGTTTCTACTATTGTATTCATAAAATAATCTTTTGCATTTTCTCTAATTAGGTTTTTCATACCTAATTTTTTAAGGCTCTCACAAACAACGTCACTTTCATTTTTTCTCATAAATCCTGAATCGATGTGTATTGCATAAATATTATCTGCAGGAAGTGCCTTTACTAAAAGCGCAGCAGTTACTGCTGAATCTACTCCTCCGGCTTACTAATACTATTATTTTATTGTTTCCTACTTTTTCTTTAATCATTTTAATTGAGGTTTCTATTCTATCTTCTAATGCGTATACCTCTTGGTATTTAGCTACTTTTCTTATAAAGTTTTCAAGCATTTTCATACCTTTTAGTGTTAAGTCAACTTCAGGGTGAAATTGAAAACCATACATATTTCTTTTTTCATCTCCAATTGCTGCTATTGCATCACCTGATTTTGCAATTACTTTAAAACCTTCTGGGCAAACTTTTACAGTATCTCCATGGCTCATAAGTACTTGTTCTTTTTCTTCTAAACCATCAAATATAGTTGAAGAATTATCAACAGTTACTTCACATTGACCATATTCTTTTTTAACATCACTTGCAACTACTCCACCAAAATGGTCAGACATAAGTTGCATACCATAGCAAATTCCAAGTACAGGAATTCCAAGGTCAAATATTTTTTCGTCAAAATTTAATCTTTGAGCTTCTCCAATGTTATTTGGTCCACCTGACAATATAACAGATTTATAATCTTTTAAATCCTCTGCTCTAACATTAATTGGAAATATGTCTGATTTTACTCCAAGCTCTCTTACTCTCCTATCTATTACTTTTGTGTATTGTCCACCACAATCTAAAATAGCTAATTTTTCCATAAAACCTCCTTGTGCTACGCACATTACTTTTATTATTTTGCGGGGCGTAAAAACGTTGCCCCATACATTTTTTATATTTTAGTTTTCTCCTTCAGTATTTAAATCTAATTCTATTTTATTTATTTTATAATTTTCATCAACTTCGTTTATTTCTAAATTTTCTATAAATAATGTTGCTTTTAGGTCTTTTATTGATTTTTCTATTGCTTGTTTTAGTTCTATGCAACTTTGAATAGATAAATTTTTAATTGGTGTTTTTAAAGTTACATTTGCCTCAGTTTTTGCTCCTCTTGCCTCACCTATAATTTGAACTATTTTATCTCCATTTTTTATTTCATCTTTAAAATCATATTCTAAAGGTTTAATTTCAGTTGTGTGAATAGAAATATTATTATGATATATTTCTTGGAATATTTCTTCTGTAATAAATGGAAAATATATACTAAAGTCTTGCAATAATTTATATAAAATTATGTATACTGTTTTTTGTCCACTATACCTTGGAGTTTCTCCAAATTCTTCTGGCCTATATAATCTATGTTTTACAATTTCTATGTAATTGTCGCAAAATTCCCAGAAAAACTTTTCTAATGTATTTAATGCTATTCCAACCTCATACTCATCTAAGTATTTAATAAATTGTGCTTCCATTTCTTGGAAACGACCTAAAATCCATTTGTCTATGTATTCAAAATTATCAAACTCTTTATTTTCAAAGTCTGCTAAGTGCATTTCTATAAATTTTGAAACATTCCATATTTTATTAATTAATTTTTTTCCACGAAGTAATGTTTCTTCACTAAATACTATATCTGTTCCAAGTCTTCCTGTTCCTGCCCAATACCTAATAACATCTGCTGAATATTCTTTTATTAAATCCATTGGCTCATGTTTACTGTTACCTTTGCTCTTGCTTATTTTTTCACCTTTTCCTGCCATAACAAAACCTGAAATCATTACATTATCCCATGGTCTTTGTCCAAAATGGTAAAAGCTTTTAACTATTGTATAGAAATCCCAAGTTCTTATAATTTCACTTGCATTTGTTCTTAAACTCATTGGTTTTAAAATATGTTCATAATTTTCTTTTTCTCCATATTTCATATTTATTAATGGAGTTACAGATGATGTTGCCCATGTATCTAATATATCTTTTTCTGGTATAAACTCTGTGCAACCACATTTTGGACATTTGTCTACCTTAGGCTTGTCCATTAATGGATCTACTGGCAAGTCTTCCTCATTTGCTAAAATTACTTCTCCACAGTCTTTACAATACCATACTGGAAATGGTACACCAAAATATCTTTGTCTTGATATACACCAATCCCAAGCTAGGTTATTTACCCATTCATCATATCTTGCATGCATATAGCTAGGGTGCCATTTTATTTCGTTTCCTATTTTTATAAAATCTTCTTTATGGTTTATTATATCTATAAACCATTGTTTCATAACTGAGTATTCTACTTCTTTTCCACATCTTTCATGGGTTTGAACTTCATGTTCTAAATCTTCTACTTTTACTAATGCATTTGCTTTTTCTAGTTCTTCTACAACTGCTTTTCTTGCTTCTTTTATTTTCATTCCACCGAATTTTGGTACAGAATCTATAATTTTTCCATCATGAGTAAATATATATTTTAATGGTAATTTATATTTTTTCCACCATTCTATATCTGTTTGGTCACCAAAAGTACAGCACATAACAACACCTGTACCTTTATCAATAGCTACTTTTTCATCTGCTATTATTGGTACTTCTACATCTATTACAGGAATGTGTGCAGTTTTTCCTATTAAATGTTTTCTTTTCTCATCTTCTGGGTTAACAAATACACACACAATTGCAGGTAATAATTCTGGTCTTGTTGTTGCAATTGTAAATTTTTCGCCATCTTCTACTGTTGTAAAATTAACATAATTGAAGGTTGTTTTTATTGTTTTAGTTTCTAATTCTGCTTGTGCAACAGAAGTTAAACATTCATTACACCATAAAGCTGGACTCTCACTATGGTAACATTTTTTGTCTTTTACTAAATCTAAAAATGACCTTTGGCTTATTTTTATTGTAGATGGTGCTACTGTTTTATATTTTAAATTCCAATCTGTACTTACACCCATCTTACTAAATAATTCTTTAAATAATTCTTCATATTTATCTGTTGTCTCATAACACAAGTTTCTAAATTTTTCTCTTCCTATTTCGTGAGCACGTTTTCCTTGCTCTTTTTCAACAAACCTTTCACTAGGTAAGCCATTATCATCAAACCCAAATGGATAAAACAGATTATATCCTCTTAATCTTTTATACCTTGCAAGCATTTCTGTTTGTGTATATGAAAATATGTGACCAATATGAATTTTTCCATTAACTGTTGGAGGTGGTGTATCTATTGAATAAACTTCTCTTCCATCTTCTTTAAATTCATATACCTTATTTTCATTCCAATAATCTAGCCATTTTTTTTCTTTTTCTTGGGCACTATATTTTTTATCTAACATTTTTATTCCTCCTAATTTTTAAATAATTTTAAAAAATACCGGTAGAAATGGGAACTCCCAAAAGTACCGGCCCCAAATGGGAATTATTAAGCACGAGGATGTGCTTTTTTATATATATCGTTTAATCCTCCATTTTGGAATTGCATATATACTTGTGTTGAAGATATATCTGAATGGCCTAGCATCATTTGTATTGATTTTAGGTCTGCTCCATTTTGCAAAAGATGAGTTGCAAATGAATGTCTTAATGTATGTGGAGTTATATCTTTTGTAATATTTGCTTGTTCTTGATAGAATTTTATTATTTTCCAAAAACCTTGTCTTGTTAATCTTTTTCCATTTAAATTTACAAATAAAGCTTTTTCTTTTACATTTTGAACTAAGATGTCTCTCGCATTTTCTACATAATCTTTAAGTGCATTTAAACACATTTTGCCAAGGGGAATAAGTCTTTTTTTACTTCCAGATGTACACATAACTATTCCTTCTTCAAAATTAACATCTTCAATATTTAAAGAAATAATTTCTGTAACTCTCATTCCTGAAGCATATGCAAACTCTAACATTGCTTTATCTCTAACACCTTTTAAATCTTCTGTAGATGGTTGATCTAATAATGTTGCAACTTCTGCTGAAGTTAATACACTTGGTGTTCTTTTTTCAATTTTAGGTGATTGTATATTTTGTGTTGGATCTTTTATTGTTTTTTTGTTTTTTACTTCATATTGATAAAAAGCTCTAACTGAAGCTATTGTTCTAGATATTGTAGATGGCTTTTTTCCTGCTTTTCCTAAGTAATTTATATAATCTTTAATATTTTGCTCACTAACTTTACTATATTTAATTTCTTCTTTTGTTAAATATTCCTCAAATTGTTTAAGGTCTCTTTTATATGATTGTAATGTATTATTCGAAACTTTTTTTTCATTTTCAAGAAATTTAAAAAATTGCTTTAATTGATTTTCCATTTAATAATTCCCCATTTCTTTTCTTAAATTAATTATGTATATATGTTATATCAAACAAATAAAAAAAAGTAAATAGTTTTTTGTGATTTTTTTATTTTTTATAAGCTAATAATATACCTAATTTACTACTTTTGGTACTCTAAACATATTAAACTCAACATCTTTACTATTTTGAAGGAGAGCACTATTGTCTTCAAAATCTTGAACTTCGTCTTTTCTAAATATATTTTTAGCTTCATTTGCTCCAACTGTAACCTCTAAATTATCAGTATTTGTTTTATTTATTATTTCTGCAAAATCCAATATTTCTTGCAAATTTTTTAGGTAACTATCTTGTTCAGTTTCTTCTAAATTTAGATTTGCTAAATTTGCTATATGTAATAATTCTTCTTTACTTACTTGCATAATAATCCTCCTATTTTCTTTAGCTTTATGTATTATATATTAAAAATGTATTTATTTCAAGCTTTTTATGTTAATTTTAACATTTCTTTTATTAAGTCTACAACTTGTTTTGCAGCAATTCGGCAATATTCGGTATAATCTATTCCATTATTACCATTTGGGGAATCTGAAATTCCTCTTATTACTAAAAATGGTTTTTTATCTAAATAGCATACTTGTGCAATTGCTGCACCTTCCATTTCAATACATTCAGCTCCAAATTCATCTCTTACACTATTTGCAATTTTAGAATCTGCGCAAAAATTATCCGCTGTTGCTATAGTTCCAATTTTATATTCATAATCTTTTTTGGAATTATTATCTAAAACATTTTTACATAAATCAACTAGCTTTTTATCACTTTCAAAAAAAATCCCAATACCTTCAATTTCACCTTTTTTAGTATTGTCAATTGCTGAAGTATCAAAATCATATTGAACAAGCTTATTTCCAATAACTATATCTTTTATATGTAATTCTGGATTGATTCCTCCTGCTACCCCAATATTAATTATTTTATCTACTTCAAATTTATCTATTAACATTTGTGCTGTCCTTGCAGCATTTACTTTGCCGACTCCACATTTTACAATTACAACATTTTTCTCACTTATTTCACCTTCATAAAAATTCAAATCATAATACTTACAATCCCTGTGGTGTATTAAAATTCTTTTTATTTCTTCAAGTTCTCTATATGTTGCTACTATAATACCATATTTCATTAAAAATCTTCCTTTCATTTATTACTAATGCTAATTACTTTCCTGCAGCATATCCTGTAGAATATGCAATTTGTAAATTAAACCCTCCTGTATATGCATCTACATCTATTATTTCTCCTGCAAAATACAAGCCTTTTACTATTTTAGATTCCATTGTTTTGGGGTCTATTTCTTTTGTGCTTATTCCTCCACTTGTTATAATTGCTTCTTCTATTGGTCTAAAGTCTTTTATTGTTAATTTAAAGTTTTTTATAATATTTACTAAATTTTGCCTTTCCTCTTTTGTTATTGAATTAACTTGTTTTTCTGGGTTTATTTTTGAGAGTTTTATGATTTCTGGTATTAATTTATTTGGCAATAATTTTTCCAAACTATTTTTGAATTTTTTGTTTTTTAGTTCTTCAAAATCCCTTCTGATTCTTAAATCCAACTTTTCGATACTTAGAGCTGGCTTAAAATCAATTATTGAAGTTATTTTTTTATTTTTTAATAATTCTTCTATATTTTTATATCTCACCAAATGTGCTGAACCACTTAATACCATTGGGCCTGATATTCCAAAATGTGTAAATAGCATTTCTCCAAAATCTTCATAAATTAATTTGTTTTTACTATTATCTACAATTTTTATTGTTGCATTTTTTAGGCTTAACCCTTGGCACTCCTTACATACATCTTTTTCATATATTTCTAATGGTACAAGTGATGGCTTTATTTTAGTTACTGTATGACCTAAGTTTTTTGCTAAATCATATCCATCCCCATTTGAACCTGTCCCTGGGTAGCTTTTTCCACCTGTTGCTATTATTACTTTGTCTGCCTCAAAATTTATGTTTAAAGTTTTAACTAAAAAATTATTTTTTTTCTCATTTTTTATAATTTCAGTAACTTTGCAATTATATACTACTTTTACATTTAATTGTTTTAGCCTATTTTCAAAACATTTCAATACATCTTGTGCTTTATCTGTAATTGGAAATACCCTGTTTCCTCTTTCTTTTTTTGTTTTTAATCCTTGTTTTTCTAAAAAGCTTACTATGTCTTCATTTGTATAGTTTTGAAATGCGCTATATAGGAATTTTCCGGTTTCCGAGGAATATTTTTTATGAATTCATCAATATTTAAAGAAGATGTAATATTACATCTTCCTTTTCCTGTAATTAATAATTTTTTTCCTAAACTTTTATTTTTTTCAAGAATTAAGACTTCATTTAGATTTTTGCTAGCAGAAATTGCAGCCATCATACCTGCTGGTCCACCACCAATAACAATTACTTTCATAAAAAAATCTATTCCTTTCTTAATAACACATAGAGTTTGGAAAAGAATTAAATTTTGGCAAGGAAAATTGTAATTTAAAGGCAAGGGAGCATATATTGTATATGTGACCGCGTTTAAATTGCAATTTGACATAGCCAAAATTGTAATTATTTTTCAAACTGCTAAAATATTGCACCTATTATTATTCCTATTATTGCGCCAACAAAGACTTGTGTTGGTGTGTGTCCTAATACTTCTACTAATCTTTCTTGTACTTGTACACCTGTTAGTCCTGGTGTTTCAACTATTTTGTTAAGAAGGCTTGCTTGTTTTCCTGCTGCTCTTCTTACTCCTGCTGCATCATACATTACTATAAAAGAAAATATAAGTGATAAAGCAAAAAAAGAAGAATTAAACCCATATTCTTTTCCGTACCATAACAGTAATTGCCATTACTATTGCTGTGTGTGAGCTTGGCATTCCTCCTGCTCCAAGTATTCTTTTAAAATTTATTTTTTTTGTTGTAACTAGTTCCCATAATACTTTAAATACTTGTATTCCAAACCAAGTAAAAAATGGAACCCATAAATATTTGTTATGCATTATATCTGTAAATACATTCATTATAACACTTCTCCTTGTATTATTCATCTGCTGAGAATGGTTCTTCTTTTATTTCACCATTTTCTTGTAATATAATTGTTATTTTCTTTTCAGCATTTTCTAAAAATTTATTACAGTCTTTTGAGACTGTTATTCCTTCTTCAAATTTATTTAGAGATTCTTCTAAACTTAAATCTCCTTTTTCTAATTCAGAAACTATATTTTCTAGTTTTGTTAATTTTGCTTCAAAATTTTCTTCTTTTTTCATTTTGAGTTTCTTTCCTTTCGAATATAATGTAATTATACAAGATAATAAATTTAACTTTCATTTACTTGATAAAATTGAAATATTAATAATTTGAAAAGTTTCGAATGTGATTGGAGTAATTTTAGAAA
>CAMVKF010000059.1 GCA_947168035.1 uncultured Clostridia bacterium
AAGATTACGAAGTATTAACAGGAGATGAAGAAATTAAAAGATTAGCTGAAATAAGGCTAATGTCAGAGTTAGAGGAACATTCTGCATTAGCAACAGCCAGAGCAAAGGGAACTGAAGAAGGTTTGAAGTTACGGTGTTGAAGAAGGTAAAAAATTACGGTGTTGAAGAAGGTAAAAAGTTACGGTGTTGAAGAAGGTAAAAAAAATAAGCAAATAACTATAGCAAGAAAAATGAAAAACAAAAATTATGCTTTAGAAGAAATTATGGAATTAACAGGTTTAACTAAAGAGGAGATAAATAATGTATAGAAATCAGAAATTAACAGTTGAAGATTAAAGGTTAATAGTTGTAAAACTGCAAGATATAAAGCATCTTGCAGTTTTTGTTTCATTTTAAAAAACGTTCCATTCTCACAAACCTCAATGTAAATGTTTTTAGGAAGTATCTCTAAATACCACTAAATACAAAAAAATTCAGTCCTAAATGGAATTTACCAAAAAGGATCGTCCCAAATGGGAATCTACTCAAATACTTCAAATTCTTTAATTTCATTTCCTCTTAAAAAATCTTGAATTTTCATTCTTTTTGCATTTGGAGCTTGAATTTCTAGAATTTGTAATATACCTTTTTTAGTTTTAATAAATAGCCCATCTTTTGAATTAGATTTTATAATTGTTCCATTTTTTAAATTTTCTAATTTTTTATCTAAAAAATCTTTTTCTTCAATAATATCTGCTTTCCAAAACTTTATTTTATTTTGTTTGTAAATTGCATATGCACCCATAATTGGGTTAAGTCCTCTAATTAAATTTTTAATTTCTAATGCTGTTTTATTTTCCCAGTCAATTTTTGCTTGCTCTTTATCTAGCATTGGTGCCATTGTATAGTGGGGTCCCTGTTTTATTCTTGGAGCTTTTGCTTCTTCTATTTGTTTTAGTGTTTCTACTAATAAGTTTCCTCCAATTATTGCTAACCTCTCCCATAACTCTCCTGTTGTCTCATTTTCTCCAATTTGTACTTCTTCTTTTAAAATCATATCACCAGTATCCATTCCGCTCATCCATATGCATTGTAGTAACACCTGTTTTTTTGTCTCCATTTATTACTGCCCATTGGATAGGTGCTGCACCTCTGTATTTAGGTAAAAGCGAGCCATGTACATTTATGCATCCAAATTTTGGAATATCTAAAACTTTTTTAGGAAGTATTTTACCATATGCTACAACACATATAACATCTGGGTTTAACCCGTTTGATTAAACTTATAAATTCTTCATCTTTACGAATTCTTTCTGGTTGATATACTGGTATTTGTTTTGAAAGTGCAAATTCTTTTACAGGAGATGCAACCATTTTCATTCCTCTACCTTTTGGTTTATCTGGGTTTGTAACAACTGCTAGTATTTCTTGGTTATTATTGTACAAAGCTTCTAGCGAAACTTTTGCAAAGTCTGGTGTTCCCATAAATACAATTCTCATTAAATAACATTCCTTTCTAAATGGCACGCTTGAGGAGTGGAAAATAATTTCTGTTCCGTAATTAACCTAAACGAAATTGTATGGTTTAGGCGTTTATCTTCCGGCCTCCGCCACCGACCTCCGGCCTCCGCCGTCCACCGCCTCCAGAGAAACCTCCTCCTCCTCCAGAGCCTGATGACATAGTTGATGAATAACTTGATGCAACTGATGAACTTATTGCACTTGTAAAACTAGATGTAAAGTCTGTATGCATTGCCATATACATATATGGATGCGAATTTATATCCATATTTTCATATACATCTTTATAAACTATTTTTAATTGTTTTAATACTTTATCTGCTATTCCAAAAGCTGTTGCATATACTAAAAATTCTTCCCATAAAACAAGTTCTGGAACTTCTCTTTTATCTAGCATTGAAAAGTCTTCCATATATTTTTTTAAGCCTTTCCACATTGCATTTTCATTTAGCCCCTCATTTGTAAAAGGTTGTTGCTTTTTAAAAACTCTTGATGATGCAATTATATTAATTATTGCAAATATTACGAAAATTAAACCTGGTATTAATATAGTTTTTGCTGGCACAAAGCTAAGCAAATATATAGAAATAAATCCTAAAGCTACTAACCCTAAAATACTTAAGGTTAAAGATATACCAAAGCTAGTTTCTCTTTCCTCTTGTCTTTTTTCATCATATAAGCCTAATTTAATTATTTCTTTTTTTGTGGTTTCTTCAATTGAATTTACTAATTTTTCGATCCTTGAAGGATATCTTTTAATATATTTTTCTAGTTCTTTTACTGTAATTTGTTTTGTCTCTCCCATTGCTTTTTCTAAAAAGTTATATATTTTTTCTTCGCTTTTTTCCATATTTTCTGGTGTTTTTTCTAATAATTTTATTATTATATTTTTTTTGTCTATTTGCTCAAAATCTATATATTTTTTTAAATTTAAATCTAGCAATGTTGCTGAAAAAATTCTTCCAATTTCTTGTGTTGTATAATTTGAAATTCTTTTATTAAATATTTTTATACTTTGTGCTGGAGTTACGTTATTTCTTGGCATTTCTCTGTAATAGTCTATATCTATAGTTTTTGTGTATGGTACTATTTCTTTATATTTTTTAAGTTGTTTTTTTATACTTTTTATAAATAAAATACAAAATAAACCAACTCCTATAATATATGCCACCCCTGCAGTTTTCTTCATTTTCTCATACTTTAACCTTCTTTGGTTTGCCTCATTTGCCCAAACAGTTTCTTCTTCTATAACTTTTTCTAAAATTGGAGAAGAACTTGTTCTATTTGAAGATGTAATTAAGTAATTTGGGAATAAGGTTCTTACCTCAACATATCTTCCTGAACGAAATTTATTTATTACAAATTCTACTGTATTTAAACTTGTTGCATAAATTTCTCCATTTAACCCTTCTGTATGTCCCCATACTTTAATTTCGTCTTTTGTTTCGGCATTTCCAGGTAAAGTGATTTTTCCTGTTATTTTATTTGCATTTACCTCAAAATCTTCTCCTACAAACTGCCAATATAGTTCTGCATAATCACTATATTTTTTTATGGCATCTTTTACTGTATAAGAAATTTTGTATGTTCTTGTATCACTTGAGCTATCTAAACCTACTCCCCAAGCTATTTCGAAATTGCCATCAGCATTTTTCATTCCATAATAGCAATTTTTAGTAACATGATACATTAATTGGTTTATTTGTTCAAAATTTTGCTCGGCTCCATTTTTTATTTCAGAAACTGTAACATTTGAAATACCTGAATATTTTGAAGAATCAGTTTTAAATGTTTTAAATAGTGTATTTGTATCTTCTATTTCTATATTCCAAGTTTCAGTAACCTCCATACTTGCATCTTGATTGATTTTTACATCAAAATCTAAATTATTTAAATATAAGTACCCATATGTTTTGCTATTAAAAAAGCCAAAAAATATGGTTGCTATTGTAAAGAAAAGTATTATAGTTATTTTTTTCATTTTCACTCCAACTCCTCTCTTTTATCACTTATTCTATACCATTTTGATTCTTTTTGCAATATTTTTTTTACTTTTGCAGGAATATTTGTTACTAGATAATGGTTTAAGCTCAAATATGCTCTCGAAACATTAAATTACTATATCCCTTTTAAGTGTATTTTCTTTTACCGTTCCTGTTCCTATAAAAATAGAATTATTGTATATTTTATATACCTCATCTTTTAATTCCACACTTAGTTTTACGCCATTTAAAAATTTATTTAATTGATTTTTATCTAAATTTATTGAAGGTTTGTTGCTTAAAAAATCTTCTATTGTTATAATATTTTTTTCAAAATCTTCTTCTTCACTTATTTTTATTGCATCTTCTATTTTAAAATCTCCAACTTTGGTTCTTACTAAATCTTTCATATAACCTACTGTTCCCAATTTTAAAGCAATATCTTCACATAAGCTCCTTATATATGTTCCTTTTGAACAACTTACTTTATAGGTTATTTCTTTTTTCTCACTAGAAATTGAAATTAATTCTATATTATAAATTTGAATATTGCGAGGCGGAACTTCAACATTTTTCCCTTTTCTTGCATATTCATAAAGTTTTTTGCCATCTACTTTTATTGCTGAATACATAGGAGGTGTTTGGGTTGTTTTCCCGCAAAATGTGTTTAATATGTTTTTAACATTACCCTCTTCTAACATATTATTTGTTACTTGCTTTTCTTGAGTGACTTCCCCTTCTGCATCTCCTGTTTCAGTTTTTTTTCCAAGAGAAATTGTTGCTATATATTCTTTATCATGATTTATTAAGTATTTTGAAAGTAAAGTTCCTTTACCCACTAAAAGCGGAAGAACCCCTGTGGCTAAGGGGTCTAAGGTTCCGGTATGTCCTACCTTTTCATTTAATTTATGTTTTACTTTTTGAACAACATCATTTGAAGTCCAAGCTTTTTCTTTATTTATTAATAATATTCCATCCATTTTACTATATTCCTTTCCAAAGGACATATCTAGGTTTGGAAAAGAATTAAATTTTGGCAAGGCAAATTTTATTAAAAAGGCAAGGGAGCGTACGTGGTGTACGTGACCGCGTTTTTAATGAAATTTAACACAGCCAAAATTCTAATTATTTTTCAAACTCATTTCTTTTGCACTTATTCTATACTATATCAATAATTTTTGCAATGATTTTTTTACTTTTACACAAAATTTGATTACTATTCGACTTATTTTTACAAAATTTGCATATTTTTTGTTGTATAATGTTTTTTATCTCATTATGAAAGGTGGTGAGATAAATGAACAAATGTAAACATATGAAAAATAATACTAATAAAGCCAAAAAAATATTACATAAAATATTAAAAACATTAAAAAATATTTTTGAAGCTTTAAAAGTATTAAAGACAATTATTGAATTTTTTCAGTAATTGTAAAAAACCGGCATTCCCCAAAAATGCCGGTTTTTTAGATGTTTTTAACATCTAAATCTCATTATTAGATAAGATAAATGCACAAATGTTTTTATCACATATATATTATACTACAAAATTTTAATTTTGCAATATTTTTTTTAAATTTTTTTAAATAATGTAAATTTGGCGTTACAATTTGGCACTAATTGATTTTTTCTAAACCAATTGTTTTTTTACTTCTTGTAAAACTTTAAACTTTATCTCTTCTGGAGTACCTCTCATATAAGCACCTGCTGCTTTATAATGGCCTCCGCCACCTAACATTATTGCTATTTTTGCAACATCTACATATTCTAAGGATCTTAAAGAAATTTTAAACCCTTTTTCTTTTGTTTCATGTAAAAATATTGAAACTTCAACATCTTCTATGTATTTACCTATTTCTACTATTCCTTCGTGGTCTCCTTGAACAGCGCCAACTTGTTCTTGGTCTTCATTTGTAATATATGTAAATGTAACTTTGCCATTTTCTAAAAATTCCATTCTCTCTCTTGCAATTCTATTTAGTTCAAAACTTGCCCTATTTTTTGTATATAGTGTTTTTCTAAATATTTCGGAAATATTTACACCTAATCTTGTAATGTCTGCTGCAAATTCAAAAGTTTCGGCTGTGGCATTATAGCAAAATCCTCCTGTATCTGTTATTATGCCTGTCATTATCGATGTTGCAATTTCTTTATTAAGCTCTATTCCAAAGTAATTAAACATTTCCACTAAAATTTCTGCACATGCAGGAGCTGCTGGGTTTATAAAGTTTATATCACCATACATAGTGTTACTACCATGGTGGTCTATAACTATTTTCATTTTTGCGTTTTCAAAATATTTAGTATAACCTTTTAATATTTTGCTATCTGCACAATCCAAAGATATTGCTAAATCATAGTGTTCTATGCTTGAACTTTCTTTTATCATATTTACTCCAGGCATAAATCTAAAAGATTTAGAGTACTCCGGTATTATTACATCTGCATTTTTACCTATTGTTTGAAGTGCAAAATATAAACCTAAACTACTTCCAATTGCATCTCCATCAGGTCCTTCATGTGTTAATATTACAATTGTTTCAGCTTTTTTTATTTCTTCTAATATTACATCTAATGTCATATTTTTTCTCCTAATTTTATTATTTGTGGGATTGTACAATGGTCCACTCATTGTTTAAATTTAATTTGTGTAATTTTTTGGCGGGCGTATAAATACGCCCCTACAACGTTTCATTTTAATATTATTGCCCATTTACAACATTTCATTTTTAGATTATTGGTTGTCTTTTGGCATTATTTGCTTTAAAATATTTTCTATTCTATCACCATATTCCATAGAATCATCTACTTCAAAAGATATTTCTGGTGTATACCTTAAGTTTACTCTTTTTGCAATTTCAGACCTTATAAAGCCTGCTCCATTTTTTAGAGCTTCTAAAGTATTTTTTTTACTTTTTGAACCAATTAAACTTATATATACTTTTGCATATCTTAAATCTGGCGAAGTTTTAACTTTTGTAACACTAATTAATCCAGTTATATTAGGGTTTTTAAGGTCTTGGTCAATAATTAAACTTATTTGTTTTTTTAGTTCCTCATTAACCCTATCCATACGCTTATTCATTTATCTAACCCTCCTTAAAAAGAAAAATTTAACAACGCAAGACGAAGTTTTTCTTTTATTTATAATCAGTTTGGAAAAGAATTGTGCTTTTGGCTAGGCAAAATTTTATTTTAAAAGCGGAGTGTAATAAAAGGAAAAAGAAACGAGTATTGCTAGGCAAAAGTAATTAAAAAGGCAAGGGAGCGTACGTGAAGTATGTGACCGCGTTTTTAATTACTTTTAACAACGCAAGACAAAGTTTTTCTTTTATTTATAATCAGTTTGGAAAAGAATTGTGCTTTTGGCTAGGCAAAATTTTATTTTAAAAGCGGAGTGTAATAAAAGGAAAAAGAAACGAGTATTGCTAGGCAAAAGTAATTAAAAAGGCAAGGGAGCATACATGAAGTATGTGACCGCGTTTTTAATTACTTTTAACAACGCAAGACGAAGTTTATTTTTTCTTTTAACTTATCTTTTTATTTCCTTCATAATGAAAGCCTCAACTATATCTCCCTCTTTAATATCATTATATTTTTCAAGCTGAATACCACATTCAAAGTCTTTTGCAACTTCTTTTGCATCTTCTTTGTAACGTTTTAGAGATATAAGTTTTCCTTGGTGAATTACAACATCATCTCTTATAACTCTTACACCTGCATTTCTTTCAATTTTTCCTGTTAGAACCATTGCTCCACCTACTGTTCCAACATTTGAAATTTTGAAGATTTGGCGAATTTCTGCAGTACCTATAATTTCTTCTTCAAATTTAGGGTCAAGCAATCCTTTCATTGCAGCTTCAACATCATCAATTGCTTGGTAAATTACAGAATATTGTTTTATTTGAACTTCATCTTTTTCGGCTGATTCTTTTGCTGTTGCAACTGGTCTTACATTAAAGGCTATAATTATTGCCTTTGAAACTTTTGCAAGTGTTACATCTGACTCTGTAACAGCACCTGCTGCACTGTGAATAACTTTTACTTTTACTTCTTCATTTGATAGTTTTTCTAAAGATGCTTTTAATGCTTCAACAGAACCTTGTACATCTGCTTTTACAATTAGATTTAGTTGTTTTAATTTTCCTTCTTCCATTTGTCCAAATAAATTGTCTAAAGTTACTGCTTGCATATTGTTTATTGATTTTTCTCTTTCTTGACGTTTTCTTCTTTCTATTAAGTGTTTTGCCATTTTCTCATCTTTAACTTCATAGAATATATCTCCTGCATGTGGAACCTCTGTTAATCCCATTATTTCAACTGGTGTAGAAGGTCCTGCTGTTTTAACTTTTTTACCTTTATCATTAACCATTGAACGAATTCTACCAATTGATGTTCCTACAACTACAGTGTCACCAATATCTAGTTTTCCTCTTTGAACTAGTACAGATGCAATTGCACCTTTGTTTTTATCAAGTCTTGCCTCAATTACAGCTCCTTTTGCTTGTTTATTTGGGTTAACTTTTAACTCTAATACATCTGCTTGAAGAAGTACCATTTCTAATAATTGGTCTATATTTAAATTCTTTTTAGCAGATATTTCTACATATATAGTTTCTCCACCCCACTCTTCTGGTACAAGTTCATATTGCATTAATTCTTCTTTTACTTTTTGTGGGTTACTATCTGGCAAATCTATTTTGTTTATTGCAACTATTATTGGAATTCCTGCTGATTTTGCATGGTTTATAGCCTCAACCGTTTGTGGCATAACTCCATCATTTGCAGCAACTACAAGTATTGCAATATCTGTTATTTGAGCACCTCTTGCTCTCATTTGAGTAAATGCTTCGTGTCCTGGAGTATCTAAAAATGTTATTTCTCTATTATTAATTTGAACTTTATATGCACCTATTGCTTGGGTAATTCCTCCCGCTTCTCCACCTATTACATTTGTCTTTCTAATAACATCTAGAAGTGAAGTTTTACCATGGTCAACGTGACCCATAACTACAACAACTGGTGGACGTGAGATTAATTCTTCTTCTTTATCTTCTGAATCGTCAAATAATATATCTTCTTCTTTTACTTCTTGCTTTTTAATTGCTGTAACACCAAATTCACTTGCTACTAAAAATGCTGTATCAAAATCTAAATCGTTATTTAAAGTTGCCATTATACCAAGCCCCATAAGTTTCATTATAACTTCACTTGAAGTCTTTTTTAACTCTTGTGCTAAATCTTTAACTGAAATTGACTCTGGTATAGTTATTTCTGTAAGTTTGAAGATTTTTTGTTTTGTTCTTTCTTCACCTTTTATAGCTTTTCTCTTTCCTTTTCTGCCCCTTTGAGTTGTTAGGTCATAGTAATCTAACATACTGTCTTCTTGGTCTTCAAACATTCCAGATAGATTGTTTCTTTGTTTTAAATTATTTAATTTCTTTTCATTTATTTCAAAGTTTCCTTGATTTTTTCTACCTTGCTTTTTCTTGTTAGTATTTCTATTTTCGTCAAATTTATTATTATTTTTTTGTTTATCCATATTTCTATTATATTCACGCATGTTCTTTTCTTCAGCATTTCCGTCTTGTGACATAATATCTTTAATGTTTTTCTCTAATCCTCTATCATCTAAAGAACGTCTTCCTGGCCTATTGTTAAAGTTATTATTTCTTCCATTTTGGTTATTAAATCCATTATTATTAAACCTATTATTATTATTTTGTCCACCAAATCTGTTGCCATTTTGGTTATTATCTTTTTGGAATCTTCTATCATTATTATTTTTTTGAAATTTATTATCATTTCTAGAAAATTTATTTTTATTGTCAAAATCTCTTTTTCCTTGCCATTTGTCATCTCTTTTTCTATTTTGAAAATTATCATCATCTGGTCTTTTTCTAAAATTTTGATTTTCTTTTCTATTATTGAAAGTGTTTTCTTGTCTTTCAGGCTGTTTTTTTGGTTCTTCATCTTCTATTTGTGTCTTTATTTCTGTTTCTATTTTAGTCTCTTTTTCTTCACTTTCTTGTTTCTTTTCTTCTTTTTTATTTAAGCCAAACAATTCACTTACAGTCATTGGTTTTTGTGGCTTATTTCTATAAACTATATTAAAATCTTTTTTGTTATTTCTTTGAACAAATGGGTTTCTATTTTCAGTTTCTTTTTCTTTTACTTCTTTTTCTTTCTTTTTTTCCTCATCTTGAATAATAACTTCTCTTCTTATTATTACAGGTTGATCTTTTTTTGCTTCTTCCTTTTTTATTGC
>CAMVKF010000060.1 GCA_947168035.1 uncultured Clostridia bacterium
ATAACACCAAAGAATGCAGATGAAACAAGAATAACTTGGAGTACATCTAATAAAAATATTGTAAGAGTTACAAGTTTTGGTGTAATTCATGGTGGAAAAGCAGGAACAGCAACAATTACAGCAAGAACAGAAAATGGAAGAACAGCAAAATGTAAAGTAACAGTAAAAGAAAAAACAATATCAATAAAGACTATTAGAATGAATAGAACAAATTTAGAAATTACGAAAGGAAATACATCAAGCTTAAAAGCTATAATAACACCAAGTAATGCCACAATCAAGAAATTAACTTGGACAAGCTCAAACACAAATATTGTAACAGTAAAAAAAGATACAAATTCGGAAAAAACAGCTACAATTACAGCAAAGGCAATAGGAACAGCTACAATTACAGTTACAACAGAAGATGGAAAAACAGCAACATGTACAGTTAAAGTCACTAAGGAAACAACTCCAAATAATCCAACAAACCCATCGAATCCAACCTATGGAGATACACAAAAACTTGTAGAAAGTTTAAAATATGCTTGCAAGTTTGTTGGAAAAATTAAATATAAAAAGAAGGCAGGAGGTAAGTTGGAAAACGGTTATTCAGATTGCTCACATTTTGTACATAGAGTTTTTGAACATACTGGGGTAATGAATAAATTTGTTAAGTCTTTAAAATGGGGATATCATGGTTGCCCAAATACAACAGATGTTGCGCATTTTAAAAAAGGTGAAAAATGGGATTACTCTAATGCATCTCCTGGGGATGTAATTTGGGAGCATTATAGATCAGATTCTAACCACGTTTATATTTATCTTGGTAACAGAAAAGTAATTGAATGTTGTCCAAGAGGCGTAGTTGTAACGGGAGTTCGAAGAGAAAATTCTTCTACAAAAAAATATGAAAGAAAGATAATACATTTTAATATATTCCCTAAAGCACCAAATTCATATTTTGACCTAAATACTAAAACTATTAAATACAAATAAAGAAAAAATAAAAATGTAAGGATATTCCTTGCATTTTTATTTTGTGTATAGTAAAATAAAGAAATGTAAAAGATGTAGAAAGGAAAAATACTAAATAAATATGGTAGTAGATAAATCAAAATGTTCACCAATGATGCAAAAATATTTAGAAACAAAAGAACAATATAAAGATTGTGTATTATTTTACAGATTAGGCGATTTTTATGAGATGTTTTTTGATGATGCTATAGAAATTTCAAGAGAATTAGAATTAACTCTTACAGGAAAAGATTGTGGACTAGAGGAAAGAGCTCCTATGTGTGGAATACCCTACCATGCAGCAGAAAACTACATTGCAAGATTAGTTTCAAAAGGGTATAAAGTTGCAATATGTGAGCAATTAGAAGATCCAAAATCTACTAAAGGGATTGTTAAAAGAGGTGTTATTAAAATTGTAACACCAGGAACAGTTGTAGAATCTAATATGCTTGAAGAAAGAAAAAACAATTACATAATGTGTATTTATAAAACAGGCTTATATTTTGGGTTGGCGATTTCTGATATTTCAACAGCAGAATTTTATGCTTGCCAAATAAAAGAGAATAACAATTTTTCGCTTGTTTTAGATGAAATATCCAGATTCAACCCAACAGAAATAATTATAAATCAAATGATGAATGAATCTGCAAAAGAAATAGAACAAATAAAAACAATGTTTCCAACTTCATATATAACGAATTGTGATGAAACATATTTTAGCAGTGATATAGAAAAGGCAGAACATAATTTTCAATTAGTAAATGAAAAACAAGAAAAAATAGAAGATATAGATGAACAAATTTTAGCAATTATTGCAATTAATGGTTTAAAAGAATATATTTCAAAAACACAAATGCAAGATTTAAAACACATAAATAAAATTACAATTTATACAGTTTCAAAATATATGTCTTTAGACATAAATGCAAGAAGAAACTTAGAAATTACCGAAAAGTTAAGAGATAAGTCGAAAAAAGGAACTCTTTTATGGGTATTAGACAAAACCTCAACATCTATGGGAGCAAGAGCTTTAAAAAGATGGCTAAATGACCCTTTAAAAGACTTAGCAGAAATTATAAAAAGACAGGATGCCACAGAAGAACTTAAATGCAATGTTATGTTAAGAGGAGAAGTGGCAGAAAGCTTAAAAAAAGTCTACGATATAGAGCGCTTGTCTTGTAAAATGGCATATGGTAATGGAACACCTAGAGATATGATAACTTTAAAAAATTCACTTTTAAAATTGCCAGAAATAAAAAATTTAATTTCCAATTGTAAAAGCAAATATTTAAAAGAAATATACCAAAATATAGATGAACTTAAAGATATTTATGAATTAATAGACAAAGCAATAGTAGATGATCCACCAATGAATACAAAAGATGGTGGGTATATAAAACAGGGTTATGATGAACAAATAGATGAATTAAAAAATGCAGGAATAAATGGTAAAACCTGGTTAATGGATTTAGAAAAGACTGAAAGAGAAAAAACAGGCATAAAATCTTTAAAGGTAGGATTTAACAAAGTATTTGGCTATTATATAGAAATAACAAATACATATAAAAATATGGTTCCAAGTAATTACATTAGAAAACAAACTTTAACAAATGGAGAACGATATATTACAGAAGAACTAAAAACAATGGAAAACCAAATTTTAGGTGCAGAAGAAAAAGTAATTAAATTAGAATTATCAGCCTTCCAGAAAATAAGAGAAATTATTTCAGAAAATATAAAAAGGCTTCAAATTACAGCAGAGGGAGTTTCTATATTAGATGTACTTACATCATTTGCAACTGTTGCAGAAGATATGAACTATTGTAAACCAATTGTTGATAATAATGGTATAATAGACATAAAAGATGGTAGACATCCTGTTATTGAAAAAATGTTAGGATTTGGAGTATTTATTCCAAACGATACATATTTAGATAAAGACCAAAATAGGTTATCAATAATAACAGGTCCTAATATGGCAGGTAAATCTACATATATGAGGCAAGTTGCACTAATTACGTTAATGGCACAAGTTGGAAGTTTTGTTCCGGCAACATCTGCTACAATAGGGGTAGTGGACAAGATTTTTACAAGAGTAGGTGCATCAGATGACTTAAGTATGGGGCAAAGCACTTTTATGGTAGAAATGATGGAAGTTGCCTCAATTTTAAAAGAAGCAACAGAAAATAGTTTAGTAATTTTAGATGAAATTGGAAGAGGTACATCTACATATGATGGTTTGTCTATTGCATGGGCAGTTGCAGAATATATAGCAGACAAAACAAAATGTGGTGCGAAAACACTTTTTGCAACACATTACCACGAAATGACAGCACTTGAGGAAGAAAAAGAGGGAATAAAGAATTACTCAATAGCTGTAAAAGAAAAAGGTGAAGACATAATCTTTTTAAGAAAAATAGTTAAAGGCGGAACAGATGAAAGCTATGGAGTACATGTTGCAAAACTAGCAGGAGTCCCAAAAGATGTAACAAAAAGAGCAAATGAAATATTAAAAACTTTAGAAAGAAAAAGCATATTAAAAAATGCAAAAACAACTAAAGCAGAGAAACAAAAGCAAGAAGGGCAATTTGATATGTTCAATTACAAACTAGCCGAAATTGCACACGAACTAGACAAAGTAAACTTAAACGAACTAACCCCAATAGATGCCTTAAACACCTTAGTTAGAATAAAAGAAAAAATGGCATAATGAAAGGATTGATTAAGAATGCAAAAACAATTTATACTTGCAAGCAATAATAAAGGAAAACTAAAAGAAATACAAGAAAAGCTTAAGCCTTTTGGAATAGAAGTTATTTCACAAAAAGAAGCAAATATAGATATTGATGTTGAAGAAACAGGAACAACTTATGCTCAAAACGCATTATTAAAAGCAAAAGCAATTTTTGAAATAACTAATAAACCAGTAATTGCAGATGATAGTGGACTAGAAATAGACTTCTTAGGTGGAAAACCCCGGAATATATTCAGCTAGGTTTTTTGGTGAAAATATATCAGATGAAGAAAAATGCAAAAAAGTATTAGAAATGTTAAAAGATGCAAAAGAGAGCCAAAGAACAGCAAGGTTTAAATGTTCAATTTGTTTTATAGATGAAAAAGGTGTAGAGCATATATTTGAACAAAAATGTGAAGGAAAAATAGCATATAACTTAAGAGGTAACAATGGTTTAGGATATGACCCAATATTTGAATATAATGGAAGAACCTTTGCTCAAATGAGTGATGAAGAAAAAAACAAAATAAGCCATAGAGGAAAAGCCCTAGAAGAATTTATAAATTACATAGCATAGTAATGATGATATTAACAAGCTTAGCAATGTATAAAAAAGGTATGGGCAGAGATTATAATGAAGAAGGAAAATAATATAATAAATTATTAGATAGGATTGAGATTAAAAATGAATGAAATAATAATAAATCCATTTGATTTTTTTGGAAGAAAACAAGAAGTAAATTTTGATACAATTACAAATAATGATACGTTAGATAGTGCAATTATTAGAAATTTACGAGTTGATAATGATTTTATTGCACGAATTAATTCTTGTGGTAATTTAAAGCAAATATGGTATATAGACTGTATTTTCGATACAACTATTTTGCCAAAGAATATTGAGGTTTTAAAACTAGAGCATTGCGATATAGAAAAAGCAAATATTTTTAACCAAAATATAAAAAGACTTTACTTAATTAATTCAAGTAAAATTGATATAAATAGCATAGTATACTTAAATTTAATTACTTTAAAAATTGTAAATGTAAATGTTGAAAATCTCAATAAAATAAACAATTTTATTAATTTAGAATATCTATATTTACAAGAAATTAAATTAAGTGATACAATTAATTATAATCAACTTACAAAATTAAAAGTTATAAACTTTGATGGAAGCAAAGTTTACGATAAACAACAGTTTTTAAAACAATTTGAAAATAGAAATATAAAAGTATCTTTTTTAGATAATAACCTAAAAATTGGCTAATAGGTAAATAAGGGTGAAAATAATAAAATGATTGAAATAATAGAATTTGATAATAAAGGTTTCCAAAGTGCATTAAAAAAATTATTAAGAGTTGATGTTTTAACTGGTAGTGATTTAGAAAAAAGTCCTGGTTGTCTTGTAATAACTTTTGATGATGAGGAAGATAAAATAAGCCAACATGATATGGATATATTATTAAAATATGTCAAACTGGTAAGGTTTTCTAAATACAACTTTACAAATATGGTATTTAAAGGAAATGGAACTAATAAAATAAGTTTTAAAGAATGTACATTTAGTAACTGTACATTTGAAGATGCTGTTATTTTAACACAAGTGGATGAAGATTTTTTAAGATATGGAAATTCAAAAATAGAAGTGGAAATAAATAACCTTAAGGAATTGCAATATATTTGTAAAAATAATAAAAAACATAATTATTATTCTTTTGGATATGAAAATGATACAAATAAACAATCATTTTTTATGCAAAGTTATTCTTGGGATGAAATAATAGAAATAAATAATATATTTAAAATGATTAGATTAATAGTTCCAAGTAATATTTCGAAATTTGATAAATTATTAATTGTGAGCGTATTATTATGCAGAAATATATCAGTTGATGATAGAGGAATTCCAGGATCTGAGGAATATAATCGTTTGTCAGAAAAAGATAAAAAAATTTTTGAAAGTTTAGTATCAACATTTAAAGGTTCACTATTGCATGGAATAGGCATATGTTTACAATATTCCGAATGTTTACAGTGGGGGTTAGATGCAGTTGGAATAAATAGCAGAGAAGTGGTTTCTGATAGCCATGCATGGAATCAAATAGAATTAGATGGTAATGGAAATTGGTTTAATTTTTGTCTTACTAATTTAAGAGATTTTTTTAAAAGTGGAAAAATTGATAAATTTTTTCCATATTTGTTTTTAACAAGTAATGAAAGAATTGCAACTTTAGGAGAAATGTATACTCCCGCGATGGAGTGCAAAGAATGTAAATTAAATTACAAATTTTATTTATTTGAAATTATGGAGAAAATTGATAAAATAAATAGCATATTTACTAAAGAAATGCCATTAGGATGGAAACAATTCGATTTGGAAAATGCAAATGTTATGCGTGATTCATTAGAAGAATCTTTAAAAGAAAGATAATAAAAAAAGAAAGGAAGGATAATTATGGAACATAAAATTGTACCAATTACAGTTCTTACAGGATATTTAGGAGCTGGAAAAACAACACTTTTAAACCATGTACTTAACAATCAAGAAGGGTATAAGGTTGCAGTAATAGTAAATGACATAGGAGAAGTAAATATTGACGAAAAATTAATTAAAGATGGAGGTTTTATAAAAGAAGAAGATAAAGGTAATGTAGTTCCCCTATCAAATGGATGTATTTGCTGTACTTTAAAAGAAGATCTTTTGAATCAAATTGTAGATATTTTAAAAACAAGAAAATTTGATTATATATTAATAGAAGCTAGTGGAATATGTGAGCCAATGCCAATTGCGCAAACAATTACAGTACTTTCAGAATCATCTGAGCAATATGGGTTACCAAAACTTTGTAGATTAGATAATGTTGTAACTGTTGTAGATGCTCTTCGTTTAGCTACAGAATTTGGATGTGGAGAATATTTAGTAAAAGATGACATTGAAGAAGAAGATATAGAAAACTTACTTATTCAACAAATTGAATTTTGTAACACTATAGTTTTAAACAAAGTAGATGATATAAAAGAAGATGAACTAAAACGTGTTAAATTAATAATTAGAGAATTACAACCAACTGCAAAAATAATAGAAACAAATTATGGAAAAGTTGATGTAAAACAAATAATAGATACAAACGATTTTGATTTTGAAAAAGTTGCAAATTCAGCAGGGTGGATTAAAAAAATAGAAAGCGATGAAGATGAACACGAAGAACATCACGAAGAACATGAGCACCATCATGAACACGAAGAACATCACGAGGATGAAGAGCATAAGCATCATCATGAACACGAAGAACATCACCACCATCATGAACATGATGAACACCATGATGAACATTCAGAGGGTCACCACCATCATCACCACCATCACCATGATGAAGGAGAAGCAGAAGAATATGGAATATCAACATTTGTATATACATCTAGAAAACCAGTAGATGAAGCAAAATTCAATGAATTTGCGCAAAATATTCCAAAAAATGTAATAAGATGTAAAGGTTTAGTTTGGTTTAAACAAGATAATGAAATGAGCTATTTATTTGAACAAGCAGGTAAAAGCTTATCTCTTTCAGAAGCTGGTTACTGGCTTGCAACTGCACCAAAAGAAGAATTAGACCAAATGATAAGTCAAAACCCAGAAATTTTAAAAGATTGGGATGAAGAAGTAGGGGATAGAATAACAAAATTAGTTTTTATTGGTCAAAAAATGGACAAACAAAAAATAATAGATGAATTGAATAATTGCAGTTAATGTAGGGGCAGGGTTCCATCTCTGCCCTATATAAACACATTTAATTACAATTAAATTCCCATCAAAAATTTCACAATTTTATTGAAATAATTAAAATCTATGGTATAATATACAAAAATAGAAAGGAATGATATAAAAAATGGAAGAAGTATATATTTTTGGACACCAAAACCCAGATACAGATTCAATCTTATCTAGTTTAATATTAGAAGGGCTAGAAAAAACATTAGGAGAATATAATGTAAAAGCATATAGATTAGGAAAAATTAATAAAGAAACAGAATATGTTTTAAATTATTTTGGAATAAAAGCACCAGAGCTATTAGAAGAAGTTAAAGAAGGGCAACCTGTTATGCTTGTTGACCATAATGGATTTGACCAAAGTGTAAAAGGAATAGAAAAAGCAAATATTATTAGAGTTGTTGACCATCACAATGTAGCAGAGAGTTTTAAAACAAATGGACCATTATTTTATTTAGCAATGCCAGTTGGTTGTACTGCAACAATTTTAAGAGAAATGTTTAAAGTAAGTGGAATAAAAATGGATAAAATAACAGCAGGTTTAATGTTAAGTTGTATTATTTCAGATACACTTCTATTTAATTCTCCAACATGTACAGATAAAGATAGAGAAGTTGCAGCAGAGCTTGCAGAGCTTGCTGAAGTAGATATTAACAAATATGGATTAGATATGCTAAAAGCAGGTACAGATTTAAGTAGTTTTTTACCAGAAGAATTAATAAATATTGATTCTAAGACATATGTTACAAACGGAATAAAATACCAAGTAGCACAAGTTAATACTGCATCAATTCCAGATGTTTTGAAAAATAAAACTGAAATAGAAAATGCAATGAAAAAATTTATGGAAGAAAATAATACAGAATTATTTGTATTTTTAATTACAGACATAATAGAAAACAATTCACAAGTAATAGTTCTTGGAAAGCAAGAAATAGCAGAAAAAGCATTTAATGTTAAAATAGAAGACAATACTGCATTTTTACCAGGAGTTGTATCTAGAAAAAAACAAGTAGTGCCAAATATAGATAAAATAATAAATGGTTAAACGATTTGGAGGAAAAAACATTGGATAAAGAAAAATTAAAAGATATATTAGAATGGATTTTATGCATAGTTATTGCATTTGTAATTTCAATATCATTTAAATATTATATAGGAACACCAACAATGGTAAAACAACCATCAATGTACCCAACATTAAAAGAAAACCAAAGATTATGGTTAAATAGATGGGGAAGAACAACAAAAAAATTGCCTCAAAGAGGAGATATTATAACATTTGAGGCTCCATCAAAAACAGTACTTTCAAAAGAGGAAAAAGAAGAAAATGTTATTGCAAGATACGAAAAAGAGCAAAATACATTTTTTGAAAAATTTTCATACAATGTACTTGAAATAGGCAAAATAAGCTATATAAAAAGAGTAATAGGACTTCCTGGAGATCATGTAGTAATTGAAGATGGAAAAGTATTTATAAATGATGTAGAATTTAAAGAGCCATATCTTCAGCCAGGAGTAGTTACAGATAATGGAAAAGGTTATGTAACAGATTTAGTAGTACCTCAAAACTCAGTATTTGCTATGGGAGACAACAGAGCACAAAGCACAGATTGCAGGTGTTTTGGCTGTATTCCATTAGAAAAAATAGAAAGCAAAGTATTTATTCGTATTTGGCCATTGAATTTATTTGGTAAAGTATAAAATGTAATTTGGTTTTAGCTAAAAATGCTTGCAAACATTGAAATATTAATAATTTGAAAAGTTTCGAATGTGATTGGAGTAATTTTAGAAATTCTAAGAAGATTTTTTGGAAAATGTTCGCGTCGAGCATTGAAAATGCGAGGACTAAGTGAAAGGGTGCCGAAAAATCGATGTAGAATTTCTTAAATTAC
>CAMVKF010000061.1 GCA_947168035.1 uncultured Clostridia bacterium
GAGCCGAGATTTTTCGAAAAATATTTATATATTAATCACGTTAGGCAGGACTAGAAAAGCTTTAAAGCTGTGAATAGTAACAAAATAAATTTAATCTATCTATATTATTTTTAAAAAGAAGCAATAAATTTTGTAAGTTATTTTATTACAGCTTTTAATGTATATGTTTTTTAAACTATGTTTTTTAAGTATCTCATTTTTTTTCCAATTTGGAAAGTTTTTATTAATATTGTCCCAATTTTCTTTTAATGCTTCTTTTCTTTGAGTTTTATCTTTTATTTTGCACATTCTTTTTAGTGAACTACACAATAAAAATCTTGCATAAATATATTCTAGCTCTTGTTTATATTCTTCAAATATTCCTATTTGCTTGTAATATTCAATTACATTTTCTAAAACAATAAAAATTTCTTTTGTTCTTATATTTTGAGTATTTACAATTGAATTTTCTCTTTGTACATAGTGAATCAAACACTCTTTTACAAAAGAAATTTTATTTAAATATGGTACTAATTTATAAAAAAATTCTACATCTTCATACCTTAAACCTACAGGAAATTCTAGGTTTTGTTTTTTTATAATGTCTGTTTTTATAAGTTTATTCCAAGCTACTACTCTTGCTTTTTCTATTGCTTCTTTTTTATTAGAATATATTGCTCCAATATCCTTTTTTATTTTATTTGGATATTCCCAAATAAAGTCACATTCTACCATATCACTATTTTCTGTTTTTGCTTTATTATACATTTTTTCATAGATTGTACACTCTACATAATCATCAGAATCTAAAAAAGCAATATATTCTCCGAGTAGCATATTTCATTCCAAAATTTCTTGCATCAGATAACCCACCATTTTCTTTTTCTACATATTTTATATTTTTAAATTTCTCCAAATAAGGTATAATTTTTTGCTTTGATGAATCTTTTGAACCATCATTTACAATTATTATTTCTATATCTTTTAGTGTTTGGTTAACTAATGAGTTTAAACATTTTTCTATATAATTTTCAACATTATATACAGGTACTATTATACTTACTCTTGGCATATATTACTCCTTAAATATGTTAATGCTCTGTCTGCTAAAGCTTGGTATTTTAATTTTTTGTCTCTTATTTTTTCTTCTAGTTCTGGAAGTATTCCGAAATTTGCATTCATAGGTTGAAAGTTTTCATTTTGAGTTGATATATATTTACTTAAAGCTCCTATCATTGTATATTTAGAAAATACTATTCTCTCTTGTGGTTTATTTTCTTTTATACATTTAAAATATTTTGCGGCATTTAAACTAGCAACTAATCCAGAAGAAATTGATTCAACATATCCTTCTACTCCTGTTATTTGCCCTGCAAAATATACTTTTGAATTACTTTTTAAATTATATGTTTCATCTAAAAGAAGACTTGAATTAATATAGGTATTTCTATGCATTACTCCATATTTTACAAATTCTGCATTTTGCATACCAGGCAACAAACTAAACACTCTTTTTTGTTCCCCAAATTTTAAATTTGTTTGAAAACCTACAATATTGTAAATAGTTCCTTGTGAATTATCTTGCCTTAATTGAACTAAAGCATATGGTCTTTTGGCTGTTCTTGGGTCATCAAAACCTACTGGTTTTAATGGTCCAAACCTTAAGGTATCTATTCCTCTTTTTGCCATAATTTCAATTGGCATACAACCTTCAAAAATTTCTTTTTTCTCAAAATTATGTAGTGTTACAACTTCTGCATTTATTAGCTCTGTTACAAAATTTTCATATTCTTCTTTATTCATTGGAAGATTTATGTAACTTGGATCTTGTGTTTTTAATCTATTTTCCCATTCTTCTTCAGTTTCGTCTTTTTTCTTTTCTTGTTCATACCTATTACCAAAAAAAGCAATGTTAAAATCAATGCTTTCCTTAGTAACTATTGGAGCTGCTGCATCATAAAAGCTAAGTTTTTGGCTACCTATTAAATCATTAATCTCTTTAGACAAACTTTCAGAAGTTAATGGTCCTGTTGTTATAATTACTATTGAGTCTTTTATTAATTCTTCTAGATGAATTTCATCTCCTATTTCTTTATTTATTATTTCTATTAATGGATTATTTTTTATCTGGCTAGTTACACTTGCAGAAAAAAGCTCTCTATCTACTGCTAAAGCCTGTCCTGCTGGTACCTTAGTTTCATCTGCAATTTTAATTAATAGTGAATCTAGCTTCCTTAATTCTTCTTTTAATAAGCCACACGCATTTGTATGTAAATTTGATTTAAACGAATTACTACATACAATTTCTGCTAAATTGTTGTTTGAATGAGCAGGTGAAAATCTAGCAGGTTTCATTTCATATAGCTTAACTTTAATCCCCTGTTTTGCAATTTGGTATGCAGCCTCTGTTCCTGCCAAACCTCCACCAATTATTGTGATATAATCGTTCATTTCTTGCTCCTTCTATTTGTGGGGCGTCTAAAACACGCCCCCTTACATTTTCTATACTATTCATACCACTCAAATTCATAATTTGAAATTTTAACAATATCCCCTTCTTTTATACCTTTTTTCTTTAGTTCTGCTTCAATTCCTAAATTAACTAAGTTTTTATGAAGATAATACATTGATTCATTATCTGAGATATTTACTCTTCTAATTATTTTTTCAATTTTTTGTCCCTTAACTTCAAACACATTGTTAGTTCTAATAATTTCTATTTTATTTTCCTCATCATCTAACTCATATATAACTTTATCTTTTATATCGTACAATTCCTCTTTTGGTAGTGTTGGAAGTATTTTAGAAACATAGTCTAATAATTCTTCTAAACCTTTTCCTGTTACACTAGAAATTTTAAATATTTTTATATTTTTTTCTAATGCCAATTTTTCAAGTTGATTATACAATTCTTGGTTTTCTATATCACTTTTTGTTGCTACTATTATTTGCATTTTGTTGGCTAATTTTTCGCTATATTCTTTTAATTCTTTATTAATAATATTAAAATCATCAACTGGATTTCTACCTTCTAACCCAGAAATATCTATTAAATGTAATAATAATCTTGTTCTTTCTATATGGCGCAAAAACTGAAGTCCCAAACCTACTCCTTTACTTGCACCTTCTATTATTCCTGGAATATCTGCAATTACAAAACTTGTACCATTTTTTGATTTTATAACTCCTAAATTAGGCTCTAGAGTTGTAAATTGATAGTTTGCAATTTTAGGTCTAGCATCTGTAACTGTACTTAAAAAAGTTGATTTTCCTGCATTTGGAAACCCTAAAAGACCAACATCTGCTAAAATTTTAAGCTCTAATATAATTTCTTGCTCTTTTCCTGGTTCTCCGGTCTTCTGCAAATCTAGGTATTTGTCTTGTAGCTGTTGCAAAATGCTGATTTCCTCTTCCACCTCTTCCGCCTTTTAAAATTAATTCTATCTGTTCTGGCTGAGATAAATCTGCTATTACTTCTTGTGTTTTACTGTCCTTTATTACAGTACCTATTGGAACTCCAATTACAATATCTTTTCCTGCTTTACCACTGCATTTTGAGCCACTACCATTTTCACCATCTGTAGCTTTATATTTTTTATTATACCTAAAATCTATTAAAGTGTTTTTATCTTTATCTACTTTAAAATATACATCTCCGCCTTTGCCTCCGTCGCCACCATCTGGTCCACCTGCTGCCACATATTTTTCGCGCCTAAAAGAAATAGCACCATTACCACCATTACCAGATTTTATTATTATTTTTGTATAATCTGTAAACATTTCTCCCCCTTTTAAAATCATTGCTTTTTATAGATAGATATATCAATTGATTCTATATACCCATCTTCTGAATAATTTATACCTACATTATATGTATGCGCATCTGTTATTGCATTTTTAACTTGATCTGACTTTTCTTTATTTTTTTGATTTTGTTTTATATAAAATCTTATTTTTTTACCATCTATTATTTCATAATCTGTCATATTGTTACCTATAATATTAATTAGTTTTTGTATATGATTATAATTTAAATCTTCTTCTTTATAAAATTCAAATTGATTATTAAAACTTTGTTTTTGTGCCTCTGTATTTTCCTGCAATTCCTTGGCTAATTTTTCTTCTTCTAAATTAATCATATTTATAATATTATTCAATAATTTTGTATTTATCTTTGATTGAGTGTTCTCTAAATGCTTTATTAATCTAATTTTTAATTGATTAAATATTGATTTTATTCTATCACCATCTTCATAATCATTAAGTAAAATAACCTTATTTTCTTCAAATGTAGTTGGAATAGTTTCTTTTTTACCCATATCTATATTTGTATTTGAGTCTATGTCAATATTATAAATATCGTCACTTTTGTAATTTGTGTTTGTTTTTAAATTGACATTATTATCACTATTTTCCAAATTCAAATTAATTTCTAATGTAGTATTGTTATTTTTATATTTAATAATTCTATTATTTCCATTCTCATTTTTTTGTTTACCTATTTCGTATAACTTTTCTGCAGTCCCTTCTTCTGTGAATTTTATACTTTTTAGACTGATGGTTTGTATATTTTTATTATCAAAATCAATAATATACTCATATTCATCTGTTTTCATAGAAGTTCTAACTGTATTCCCTTTTTTCTCATAAACAGAAAATGTGATTTCTCTATTATCTTCACCTTCATACTCAATACTATCTGCTATCTTCTGTACTTTTGCAATATATCTTTCTCTTAAACTACTACCTTCGGGTTCATTAAATCCTATTTTTTTAATTTCTTCATCTATTTTGTCCAACTTTGCCAAAATTATTTTTTCATTTGATAATTGAGTTAATGTTCTTTTGTAAATTTTATCAAGTTCGTTTTTATTTAATGTTAAAATATATACTTTAGTTGTAACACTCTCGCCATTACATAGTGTTATAATAGAATTTGATTTAGAAGAATAATTTTTAGTATCTATATCTTCAAAAATAATTTTTAAATATCTGTCTCTTATTTCTTTAATTTCTTCATCTGAAAAATCAAATATTCCTTTTACATTTATATCATCAAAATTAAATTTTTCAGGAAAATACCTAGCATCTTCTCCTAAACTTGCAACAAAATATGCAACACTTGCATTTTTAACATTTACAAATTGCTGAACAAGATTTGATAATCTAAAACCAAATGTATCATTTTCTCTTAAATTTTCAATATTAATTAATGTTTCATCATTAAACTTAGCAATAGTATTTCTATATGAAGCCTTATTCTCATTATTTATAATACCCTCTTCTTTAATACTATATAATTCTTCTTCATCATTTTCACTTTTTAAATACTTTATAGTTATATCTGTATTTTCTGTGTAATTATTATTTAATAGGCTATTTATATTATTTTCTTCTTCAGAAAAATCCATAACATTTACTATATTTTTAATATTTTGTGAAATATATTTTTTAAATAGTACATCTTCAGATTTTAATAAATCTGTTGTAAAATATAAAACTGTACCACCAATTCCTATTAATAGTATAATAACTACTATGATAATAATTATTCTTTTAACATTTTTTTCTAACATTTTTACTTCTCCTTCTTCATTTTTTGTTTTAATATTTCATATAAAATTATACCTGTTGAAACTGATGCATTTAATGATGTAACATGTCCTTTCATTGGAATTTTTACTAGAAAATCACAATTCTTCTTAACTAATTCACTTATTCCTTTACCTTCATTTCCAATAACTAATGCAATTGGCCCTGTCATATTTTGATTGAAATATATTTCTGGTGCATCAATTGCTGTTCCGTAAATCCAAATTCCATTTTCTTTAAGCTTACTTATTGTATCATTTATATTGTTTACTCTTGCTATTTTCATATATTCTAGAGCTCCTGAAGCAACTTTACTCACTGTACTATTAACTTGAGCCGCTCTTCTTTTTGGTATTATTATTCCATGCACTCCTGATGTTTCTGCTGTTCTAATAATCGCACCAAGATTATGTGTATCTTCTATTCCATCTAGTATTAAAATAAATGGATCTTCATTTTTTTCTTTTGCGACATTAAGTATATCTTCAACCTCCACATACTGGTATGGTGGAACTATTGCTATTACTCCTTGATGATTTTGAGATTGTGAAATAATATCCATTTGTTTTTTGTCTTTTTCTACTATTATTATTTTATTTTCTTTTGCCTTCGCAATTATCTTTTTTATTGAACCTTTTAACTCTCCTTTTGTAATATATATTTTATTTATATCTTTTCCACTCTCTAATAGTTCAATTACTGCGTTTCTACCTTCTATTTGATCTTCAAAAATTCTATTAAAATCTTCACTTATTTTATTTTCCCTATCTTCCATTCTTCTTAAAGGATGTTTTTGATTTTTTTTATTTTGCTTTCTTCTTTCTAAGTTTTCCATTTATATCATTTCCTTCCAAGGTAAAAATTTAGTTAAAATTAAATATTGTAGTACATTTTTTCCCTATTTTAATTATACCATAAATTTCCATAAAATCAAGGTTTTAATTTATTTTGCCAGGAAAACGTTACCAACAAAAAGGCAGAGGTTCCCCCCTGCCCTGCCTAGCATTACATTTTTCTAAATACTCCTACTACCTTACCTAGAATAGAACAATCTGGAACTATTATGGGGTCCATTGTTGGATTTTCTGGTTGCAAGCGAATATAACCTTCTTCTTTATAAAAGGTTTTTACTGTTGCTTCATCTTCTATTAATGCAACTACTATTTCTCCATTTATTGCATCTTGTTGTTTTCTAACTAGTATATAATCTCCATCAAAAATTCCTGCTTGTATCATACTTTCCCCAACAACTGTTAGCATAAAGCAATCTGAATTTCCTACAAAATCTATTGGAATTGGAAATGTATCTGTAACATTTTCTACCGCTAGTATTGGCATTCCTGCAGTAATTTTTCCTACTAAAGGAACATCAATTAATTCTTTTTGTGAGTAGAAATTTTTTGAAGTATTTGAATTGTTTATAGGTTCACCATTTCCGCCTTTTAATAGTTTTAATGTTCTTCCCTTTTTGTCCTCTTTTTTTATGTACCCTTTTTCTCTAAGTTTTGCTAAATAACCATGTACTGTAGCTGTTGAACTTAAATTAACAGCTTTACCAATTTCTCTAACAGATGGTGGATATCCATCTTCTTTTATCTTTTTTTCAATAAATTTTAGAATTGCTTTTTCTCTTTTATTTAATTCTAACCTTTTTCTTGGCATAATAATCATCCTTTCCTAAGTTTAAATTGAGCAATATTTTTTTCTCAAATTATAATACCACACAAATTTTGTTTTGTCAAACAAAATTTTGCAAAAATTTATATAATTTTAAATTCATTTTTATTGTCAAATATAAAACTTATTACTTTTGTAAAATTATCTTTTGTTTTGGCATCAAACTCATTAATTATTAAACTGGCTTTATATTTTCTAAGTGTATCAAATGTGTTCATATACCCTATACCTTCTCCACCTTCATTAGAGTATGAAGTTATTGGCTTTTTGCCTAAATTTTCTAATACTTCTTTTGGGAAGTTTACACCTGAGTCATAAATTTGTATTACAAAACAATTTTCAAATTCACCTATTTTCACTAATATATTTCTATCAATATTTTCAGAGTGATTTATTGCAATGACTGCATCTTTTATATGGTCAGCAAGTATTATTTCTATATCTTCCTTATTTATAAGACCATCTACCAACATTTTATTAATATCACCATTTACTTTCACATTAAATTTTATTCTCTCTTTTTCACACTCTGCTTGCATATATTCTATCACATCATCAATTTCTTCTATATATGTTTTATCTAAGTTAATTTTTTCAAACCTTTCATATACTTCTTTAGATATGTTATCAACTTTATGCTTTATATCTAATTCTTCTGCTATTTCAGCCTTTCTAAGTAATTTATCTAATTTAAACTCTATAGTCCTTTGCTTATGAGCAATTGAATGACTTTTCTTACTAAAGCTCAGATTTTCCTGTTCTAAATTTAAAACTTCTCTTTTTTTGTTTTCAAGCTCATCTTTAGTTTGATTCAATTCTTTCACTAATAATTTTTGCTTGTAATTTAATTGTATCATTTTTTGTATAGTAGAAAACATAACTATTGATAAAATCATTAATCCAAGTCCAATTACTTTAATATTTTCTATATCTGAAATAGGAAAAATTATTAAAAAGAATAAGATTATTGAGCATAAATTAAGAATTATAATATCTAGATATGTATTTTCTTTATTATTTTTAACAAACTGAAAACCATATTTTATGCGTTTTATTCTTGTCATAAGTACCAATATTAATATTCTAAGTGTAAATATCATCATTCCATTAATATAATCATTATCACTTTTAAATATAAATACAGGTATCGAATATATTGTTATAGATATACAATTAATAATAAAATTAATTGTTGCAGATATTAAGGTTATTATTACACTTTTTTTCAAGTTGTAATTATCAAATAAAATACTAATGGAGATAATCATACATACCCAACTCATTACATATCCTATTTTATATCTAACCATTCCACAAAGAATAATTTCCACAATTATATTAAATAATTTAAAAATACTCTTTTTATTAATTTTTATTTCTTCGTTCGCAATAAAAAAATTAGTGAAATTTTTTCAAATTTATTGGAAGCTCTTAAATTTTTT
>CAMVKF010000062.1 GCA_947168035.1 uncultured Clostridia bacterium
GTGATACTTGCCTTTCCACCAAAGTCAACAATACAGTACTCTACTTTTGAATTTTCTAGAAGCTCATTTTCAAAACTTAAAAAATTATTGGAATTATTATTTAACATATTTAGTACTATAACATTTATTTTTGAATTATTTTTAGCTGTTAATTTTATTATTCCATTATGAAAACAGTCAAAACTATCTTCTGCTAAATATTTTATAACTATTGTTGTATTAGATTTTGAATCTCCTATAATTTCTATATTTTCAACTAGATTATTATTGTCTTCATTTAAATTAAAATCAAAAAATAACGTACCTGATGAAATACACTTAATTTTTATATTTTTATTTGCATTTTCTAAAATTTGATTTTCTAATTCTTTACCATTTCCGTATTTTAAAGGATTTTTAGCCACATTCTCAGAAATAGTAAAATTTGATGTATCTCCTGAAATTGTAAGGCTATTAAATTCTTCTACTTTTTTTGGTATTTCAATATCTAATTTTATATTATTAATTCCATAATTTTTTGATGTTCTAATTGGTGTTTCATTTAAAATCATAATTACTTTCCTTTCGAATTTGTCGATTTTTGTTCGGTGAGTACTATAAAATCCGCCAAATCTCGTCGGGATAGGACGTTTTCTTTCTCCAAGTATTCGAAAGAAAAGTGCTATCCCTGCGTTTGGCTGCTTTGTGAAACTGTCTCACAGAGTTGCATCATTTGTCGATTTTTGTCAAACGTTTTTTCTTGATTTATACGATATTTTGTAATATAATTATGTAGCCTCTTTTTTGGAGAGTATCTATTTAAGGAGGTGAAACATATGAAAAAGATCTTACGTCTAGTTGCTATGATATTAATATATTTGATTTCAAAATCAGATAATTAATACATAGTAAAAAAACCCCACTCTGCAAAGTGGGGTTTTTAACATATGAAAAATTTCTTACGACTTCTCTTTCATATATAATACATCAAAACTTTCAAAATGTCAATATAATAAGCAAATATTTCACCGCAAAATTCGACATATTTCCCACTTTTCATATTTAATTTTAAAATTATTTAAATAAGTCTAAAGTACATAAAAAACCTCACTTTTTTTCAAAATAATGATAATCTAATAAAGTTACTTTTCACCGCTTTTAAATACTTCTCATTTAATTCACAAAAGAATAGGTATATTGTGCATTTTAATTGGTTTAAAAGGTAAAGGAGCATACATTTTGTATGTGACTGCGTTTTAAACAAATTAAAATGTGCAAGATGCCTATTATTTTGCGAATTTAGCCTATTGCACCTTCTAGCTCGAGATTTATTAAATTATTCATCTCTGCTGCATATTCTACAGGTAACTCTTTTGATATAGGGTTTGCAAAACCTCTCACTATCAACCCTAAAGCATCTTGTTCAGACAAACCTCTAGACATTAAATAAAATATAGATTTATCACTTATTTTTCCTATCTTTGCTTCATGCGAAAACTCTACATCATCTGTTCTTATGTCATTTACCGGAATTGTATCTGACTTTGAGATATCATCTAACATAAGTGATTCACAAGAAACCGAGCATTTGGAATTTTTAGCATTTTCGTTTACTAGCACCTGTGCTCTATATGTTGCACACCCTCCATTTTTAGAAATTGATTTAGAGTTAACTACACTTGAAGTATTTTTTGCATTATGCACTACTTTAAACCCTGTATCTAAATTTTGCCCTTTTCCTGCAAAAGATATTCCTGTATATTCTGTTTTTGCACCTTCTCCATTTAAAATACTCATTGGGTATAGCATTGATATTTTCGAACCAAATGAGCCCGAAACCCAATCTACCTCAGCATTTTTCCCAACTATTGCTCTTTTTGTATTTAAGTTCATCATATTTTTAGACCAATTTTCTATTGTTGAATACCTTAAATAGCTATTGTCTTTTACATAAAGCTCCACACATCCTGCATGAAGATTTACTTTATTGTATTTTGGTGCACTACATCCTTCAATAAAGTGAAGAGAAGCACCTTCTTCTACAATAATTAATGTATGTTCAAATTGCCCAGATTCTGGAGAATTTAGCCTAAAGTAGCTTTGAAGTGGAAAATCTAATTTAATTCCTTTTGGAACATATACAAATGACCCACCTGACCATACAGCAGCATGAAGTGCAACAAATTTATGGTCATATATAGGAACACATTTCATAAAGTGTTCTTTTACAATTTCTGGGTAGTCTCTTACAGCTGTTTCCATATCAGTATATATAACCCCTTGTTCTAAAAGCTCTTTTTTCATACTATGGTATACAACTTCTGAATCATACTGTGCCCCTACACCTGCTAAATAGGTTTTCTCAGCTTCTGGAATTCCTAGTTTGTCAAATGTATTTTTTATATCTTCTGGAACTTCTTCCCAAGAATCTGTCATTTTTGACTTTGGTCTAACATATGTTGCAATTTCGCTCATATTTAATTCTGACAAATCTGGTCCCCAGGTTGGAAGTTCTAACTTATTGTATGCATCTAAAGCTTTAAGCCTTATCTCTCTCATCCAATCAGGATCATTTTTTTGTTTTGAAATTTCTTCTACTATTTCTCTTGTTAATCCTTTTTGAATTTTAAAATCATATTCATCTTTATTTTTTATGTCATAAATATTTCTATTTATTTCTTCTAAATTTGTTTTCATTTAATCACCTTTATAATTCTTATACCCATTCTCTTCAATATCTTTAATTATTTCTTCTCCACCTGTTTTTACAATTTTACCATCTACTAAAACATGTACATAATCTACTTTTAAATTATTTAATATTTTTGCATTATGTGTAATTATTAAAACTGCATTTTCCTCTGTTTTAAACATTTGAATTCCTTTTGAAACTGTTTTTATTGCATCTACATCAAGCCCTGAATCTGTTTCATCTAATATTGCAAGTTTTGGATTTAATACTAGCATTTGCAAAATTTCATTTTTCTTTTTTTCTCCACCTGAAAAGCCTACATTTAAATCTCTATTGCTATATTCTGGTTTTATTTGAAGGTCATTCATATATTGTTTTATTTCTTCTTTAAATTTAAATATTTTTATAGGCTCTCCTGTTATTTTATTTTTTGCCGTTTTTAAAAAATTTGTTACTGTTATTCCTGGTATTTCTTCTGGAAGTTGAAATGACATAAAAACTCCTTTTCTTGCAATTACATCTGTTGTTGCATTTGTTATGTCTTCTCCTTCAAAAGTTATTTCCCCATTTTTTTTACTATACATTGGGTTATTTAAAATGGCATTTGCAGTTGTAGTTTTTCCGTGAACCATTTGGTCCCATAATAACGTGGATTTCGCCTTTATTAATTTTTAAATTAATTCCTTTTAAAATTTCTTTATCACCTGCATTAACATACAAGTTACCTATTCTTAATAATTCATCTTTCATAAAAACATAATCCTTTCATATATCAAAAATTGTAATTATTTGTTACTATTCACAGCATTTAAATATATCTAGTCCTGCAAACTCCCAAAACTTTTTATTTTAGTACTCGGGCCTTCCCACTGGAACTGTAACAATGCTCCGCATTTAACAGTTCTCAGCGGTCCCCCCGAGACCCTCGTTTAAAATAAAAAGTATCGACCTGCGCGGACTTTTGACGATTTTAACTGTGAATAGTAACAATTATTTTTCAATCGTTAGCTCATTTATTTATCACACAGATTGGAAAAGAATTAAATTTTGGCAAGGCAAATTTTATTAAAAAGGCAAGGGAGCGTACAAATAGTACGTGACCGCGTTTTTGATAAAATTTAACACCGCCAAAATTGTAATTATTTTTCAATCGTTAGCTCTTCTTTTGCAAGTTCTGCACCTTTCATTACTTATATCATAATCGCAATCTAAATTGCTTAAGTTTAATACTTTATGTGTATATTTTGCAAGTTTATTTATTGTACTATCTTCCATTGATCCTTTTAAATTTTCCGCTTCTATCTTTGCCTTCTTTTCCTCTATTCCTATAACATCTTTTAAAAACACATAAATTATATCATAGGCTTCTAAAACTTTTTTTGCTGTATTTTCTCCAATAGAAGTTAATTCTATTTTTCCATAAGTTTCATAATTAATATATCCTTTTTCTTTTAGATTATTAATTGCTTTATTTACACTTGCTTTAGAAACATTCATTTTATTTGCAATGTCTGTTACTCTAATCTCTTTTTCATTTATTTTTAAAATATACATTGTTTTTAAATATTCTTCTTGCGATTTTGTTAGCATACTTTCTCCTTTTCAAGTTAGCCTTGGCTAACATTATAATATAAATACCTCTAAATGTCAAGAAAAAAGCAAAAGAAGTTAGAAACTTCTAACTTCTATTCAAGTATTTCTCCAAGTTCCTTAGAGAATTCTTTTAATAAAACTACTTTTATTGATATTTCTTTTCCTTGCAAGTAACCTTCAATTATATTTTTAAGTCTTTGTAATGTACCAATTTCTTCTTTAGCTATTTCTGTATTGTCCTTCACTCTTTTTATTAGTTTTTCTTTTATTGCGACAATATCTTCATGACTTGCACATGAAATTCTTTGGAAAATTTGGAAAGCATCATAATATTTCAAGATTGGTATATCTGAACATTCTTTGTCAAATCTCTCATAGAATTGTTCCATTTGAATAGGTATACATTTAAATATTTCATCTGCTTTAGCTTTATATTCTTTCTCTAAAAGCTGTTCATTTAAGTTTTGGAATCTATCTAAAACTTCTTTCATTTCTTCATATGTTATAACTTGCTCATCTCCACGTATTGCAACTTTGCCTAATTCCTCATTTACATTTGGACAATATTTAGAATGAAGTGAAGAATAACTCATTCCATTTAAGAAAATGTCTTTTAATGTTTTAAGGTCATAATTGATTAATCTACTTTTTGAGAAATAAACAAAATATTCAAATAGTTTTACAATATCTATTAACTCTGGTTCTCCGCTCTTTTACTTCATTTATAATTTCATCAACTACTTGAAGAAATTTTTCATCTTGTAATTTCCAATATTCTTCAACTAATATTTTTTTGTATGAAGGTATTTTTTTAGGTGAAAGTTCAGTATTGATTGCTTCCATATCAGCTTTAAAATACTTCATATCAAATATTCTTGTTCTAACATAGTATTCTATAAATTTAAAAAATCTATAGTCAGCTTTAAAATTATAATAGTAGTTTCCATCAAATTCTTTTATATAAAATTGCCTATCTTCCATTAATACTCTTGACGAAACTAAAATTGACTTATACTCTTCGTTGTTTTGAATATTTTTAAATCTTTCTTTTATAATTTTACCTGTTTTTATTTCAAAAGAAACTGCAATTGTAAATATAAGCATTGTCTGCATTACTCTATTATTAGTATTAGAATATGATCTATTTACCTCATTAAATATTTTACTAAAATCATTTAATGCATGTTTTAAAATACGTAAATTTCTCGTTCCACTTTTTTTAAAAGTACTTATTATTAATGCTGTATTTTCTCTTAAGAACCTTATAAGATCTTTGTTTGATTCATATCTCATCAATATTCCATTTATAATGTAATTAAATTGTGGAGCATATTCAAAGGTCTCACCTATTAACTTTTCTTTTATTCTTTCATAATCTATAGCTTTATCAAATACTGTTTCTATTTTGTCTTGTATTTTTTCAACCATAGGAATATTACCATTAGATAGTTCACCTTGCTTGTCCAAAAGATATGTTGCAATAAATGTTTTCATTTCTAGATTTGAATTTTTAATTTTGGTTGAAAGCTCTTTTTCATTACAAATAATTATTGTTTTAATATGGTCATGCTCTACAAAATTATTAATATAGCCTAAAATATCGATAACATCTACATTGGCTCTTTCTAGGTCGTCAAAACAAAGTACTTTATCATCTGTTGCAAAAAAATCTGCATAATCTAACTTATTAACATTTGTAGTATTTCCAAAAAGATTTGCCATATCAATTCCAGTTTTTGCATATTCAGGAATTGAATCTTTTCCAGAAGCTTCCATATACTTTCTAATGTTTTTATTCATAAGTTGAGAAGTTTCCATAAATATTTTTTTGCTTATTTCTTCTAGATTTGAAATACCATATAAAGACATATATATAGTTGTGTATCTTTTACCATTAAGCTTCATAGATTCTATTTTTTTCTTAATTTGGTTATTCCAAAAATAAGTTTTACCAGAACCCCACTCTCCATTAATCATAATAGCATAATCTGTATAGTCTGATCTAACATAGTCTAAAATGCTTTCAATTAAATCTTCCATTTGTAACTTCCTCCTTAAATTTAATCTTTTGCAATTGTAAAAATGTCTATTTGTTGAGCACCATTTTCTTTTAAAATTTTGCTACATTCATTGCAAGTTGCTCCTGTTGTAAAAATATCATCTACTAATAGTATTTTTTTGTTCAAAATTTTTTCTTTATTAACTATTTTATAAACATTTTGCACATTTCCTTCTCGTTCTTCTTTATTTAAAGTACTTTGTGCTAAATTATTTTTCACTTTTTTTAAAATATTTTTTTCAAATTTTATGTTCATAATTTTGCTTATTTCTTTGCAAAATAGTAAACTCTGGTTATATCCTCTTTGTTTAAATCTTTTTTTACTTATTGGAACTTCTACTATTATATCATAAACTTCATTTTTGAAAAGATTTTTTTCATATTTTTTAAAAAATTTTGCAAAAGTTTTATATAAATATGCTTTTTCATTAAATTTGTAGCTAATTAATAAATTTCTTATTTTTCCTTCATATTTAAATAAATAAAAATGTGTATTAAAAAATTTATCTTGATATTTTTCTTTTCCAAATATAGCAACTTTTTTTAATTCTTTTTCACACTTGATACATAAATCTTCGTACCCTATTTTTCCACATATTCCGCATTTAGGTGGATATATTATATCTAAAATATTAATATTTTTCTCTCCTTTAATAATTGCGTTACACACAATTTAAATTTGTCAATTTGTTACTTTATAATAATATTTTCAATGCTTCTACTATATTTTTTACACCGTATTATTTCCATTTTATATTTTTCTTCTAAATATTTTTTGTTGTTTTCTGGAATTATGCACCTTTTAAAACCAAGCTTTTCCGCTTCTTTTAAACGTTTTTCTATCATATTTATTCTTCTAACTTCTCCGAGTTAAGCCGCACCTCTCCCATTATTACTGTATCTTTTGGGATTGGTTTGTTCTTAAAACTTGAAGCACACGCACATATAACCCCCAAATCTATTGATGGCTCATTTAGTTTTATTCCACTAACTACATTTACATATATATCTTGTCCACCAATATTCATGTTTGCTCTTTTTTCTAAAACTGCAATTAGTACTGCTAATCTATTATAATCCAATCCATTTGCTGTTCTTTTTGGTATTCCAAAAACAGATAATGTAGTTAATGCTTGAAGTTCAATAAGCATAGGCCTTGTGCCTTCCATACTTGCAACTATACAAGACCCTGAAGGGTTGTCCTCTCTTTCTGAAATTAGTATTTCAGAAGGGTTTGTTATTTCTACTAAGCCTTCTCCTTTCATCTCAAACATTCCAATTTCATTTGTAGAACCAAATCTATTTTTAACTCCTCTTAAAATTCTATAAGAAAAATATCTTTCTCCTTCTAGATATAAAACCGTATCTACCATATGTTCTAATACTCTAGGCCCTGCAATTGTTCCGGTCTTTTGTAACATGCCCTATAATAATTGTTGTTATTACTTTTGATTTACAAACTCTCATTATTTGTGAGGTTATTTCTCTTACTTGGCTTACACTTCCTGCTGCAGCAGAAAGCTCTTCTGAATACATGGTTTGAATAGAATCTATAATTACAAGTTTTGGTTTTAATTCTTCAATTGTTTCATTTATAACTGATATATCTGTTTCTCCCATAAATAAAATATCATCATTATTTATAGAAAGTCTATCTGCTCTTAATTTTATTTGTTCTGCTGATTCTTCTCCAGATACATATAAAACCTTTCCTTCTCCTTTAATTTTATCACATAATTCTAAGATTAATGTTGATTTTCCAATTCCCGGCTCTCCTCCAAGCAGTATTAAAGACCCTTTTACCAAGCCTCCACCTAAAACTCTATCTAATTCACTAAATCCTGTTGAAATTCTAGAAATTTCTTGACCTTTATAGGTATTTAGCGCTTTAGGTTCAACTTTTTCTTTAAGTTTTTTTACTCCATTTTCAGTTACTTTTTCTATTTTTTGCTCAAAAAAAGTGTTCCAACTATTACAAGCTGGACATTTTCCAAGCCATTTTGCACTTTCGTAACCACATTCGTTACATACAAAAATTGTTTTTGCAGTTTTTGCCAATAATATCAATTCCTTCCAAAAGGCATAACCCAGTTTGGAAAAGAATTAAATTTTGGCAAGGAATATTTTATTCAAAAGGCAAGGGCGCATATATGTAATATGTAACCGCATTTTGAATGAAATATGACACAGCCAAAATTGTAATTATTTTTCAAACTTACTCCTTTATTCTGTTTATATTCTTAATATATTATATTATTTTTTGTGGTTTTGTCAATACATTATAATAATAGTTTTAATATGCTTTTGCTCAGATAATTAAAAAAGTAAATTCAATTTAAAATATAAGTGAACATAACTAAGTCT
>CAMVKF010000063.1 GCA_947168035.1 uncultured Clostridia bacterium
GATATAAATAAATTAATTGCAAATAAAGGTAACCCAATAAGTATTGGTGTTAGGCTTAGCAAAATAAATTGTTTATGTTCAAAATCCCCACTTATTGTTAAAGCTATATAGTTAAATATCCCTAAGAATACTACCAATAAAATAATATAAACTACACTTACAATTATTTTATTTGTCATTATTTTTGATCTTTTTATTGGCAAAGTTGCCAAATATTCAATGGTTTTTTCACTTTCTTCTTTTAGTACGGCATTTTCTCCCAACATTGAAGAATAAAAACCAACTATTAATAATACAAACATAAATCCTTCTGTTTTTAACCACCCATATGCCGTTTCAATTGAGGACATATCCATATTAAATGCTTTTAAAACTTCTGGAGGAAAGACCTTCATTAACTCATCCATACTTTTCATAGTTTCATCAGTAATCATATAAGGATATATTAAATATACAATTAAAAACATAACTATTAATATAGATAACCATATTAAAAAACTTTTTAAATTAACTTTAAATTCTCTTTTTATCATATTAAATTTTGTTCCTTTCTCTAGTTTGAAAAAACTTGTTTCAAACTGGTGCCTACTTATAGTAATTTATAAATAAATCTTCCAATGGAATTTCCTCAATTAATAATTGTTCAATATTAAATTTGCTTAATTTAGCTATTAATGTATTGGCATCTAAATTATTAATAAATACTATCTCATTATCAGCTTCTTTAATAACTCGTAAATTTAATTCATTTTTAATTTTATTAATTTCTTTTGCTACAATCTTTAAATATGTATAATTATCTTTTTTTATGTTTTCAATCAAATCTTCTTTAATTACTTTTCCATCTTTGATAAATCCAACTTTATCACATATATTTGATATTTCACTTAAAACATGTGATGAATAAAGAATTGTTGTACCTTTTTCCTTTTCTTTTAATAAGATGTTATGAAATACATTTTGCATAATTGGGTCTAATCCACTAGTAGGTTCATCAAGTATTAATATTTCTGGTTCATGCATAAGCGCTAATACTATTCCTACCTTCTTTAAATTTCCTAATGATATATCTTCAATCTTTTTCTTCTCATCAAGTTTTAAAAGTTCTACTAGCTCTTTTCTTCTTTTACTAAGGTCTTTTTTAAAAAATACTTCATGATAGTCAAGTATTTGCTTTATTGTCATTTCATCATATAAATTTATTTCGCTTGGAAGATAACCTATTACTTTTTTTATCTCTAAATCATCTTTATCAAATTTTTTACCTTTAATAAAAATATCTCCACTTGTTTTGTTTATTAGCCCTAAAATTGCACGAATAGTAGTAGACTTACCGGCTCCATTTGGTCCAATAAAACCATATATATCACCTTTATTAATTTTAAATGATACATCTTCTATACCTCGCGAAGTTCCATAATACTTTTTTAAATTTTTTAATTCTATAATGCATTCTTCCATAATATACCTCATTTTCTCTATTTACTATCAGTTAATTCAATCAAACTATGCAATTTTTATTTTTCTCTTTCATACCACTTTGCAAATTCTTGCATAGCCTGTACTGAACCATCAATTTTTCTTCTTTCTTCTCTTTCTTTACTATCCATTTCTGCTAAAGTCTTTTCAAATCCTTTAGGTTTAAAAATATACCATAAATCTGACCATTTTTCTTCTCTATCTAACCCTTTTATACTTTCAGATAAAATTCCGGGGATGCTTTCCATAAAAATAATGTATTTCTTTTCCATCGTGATATGCTAAACATTCATTAAATGCACATTTTCTATTTTGCTTATTTTCCATTAATTTCAAAATTCCATTTATACCGATAGTATCTAATGAAAAATTCACAAATGCTCTTGGAAAACCATTTAGTTCATCAATTCTAAAATCTGTATCTAATGCTATACATGGTCTTTTTACTATTTCATAAGCTTGTTTAACTTTTGCAGTTGCAATTTCTTTAATATCATCGCTTCTAGGTTCGTCTAATTCATAATTGAATGTTGTAAATTTTAAATTCTTAAAGTATCTCTCTGCTGATTTTATTTTTCCTGTATTATGTGTTACAAAAACAATTTCATTATCCATTAATGTACTCCATTTCTAATTTTAAATTTTTCTTTTCAAACTTAGCCTTAAACATCTATTTACTCTAAACAATTATAATAAATCATCAAAATTTCTTGCACTATAAATTATATGAGTAACTTCCATTATAGTATTTCTTACAGTATAAAAAATTGTAAAATTACCAACATAAATTCTATACCAATCATATTTCATATTTGCTTTACTTTTATAGATTTCATAGCTCTCTGGGCTTTTACTTCTTTGTTCAATAGCATTATGTACATTCTGTAACAATCTTTCTGCAGATTTTTTATTCTTTAATATAAATGTAATGTAATATATAATTTCATCTAACTCTTCACTAAAAGAAGGAAGATATTTGATCGTATATTTATTTTTCGCCATCAATTATCCTCCTTGCTTTTGAAAAAACTTCTTCATGCGTCATGTATTTAGTGTCTGGGTTATCTAGCTCTTTTTCTGTTTCTAGTAGCATTTTATCTATATCAATGTTACCAAATCTTTCTTCTAGAGCCTTATTGATTTGTATTTCATCTATCATTTCCGCATATTTCTTTAAACTCATTACTACCATTGAGCCATATCCATTCTTTGTTAGGTATACTGCCTCATCCTCTTTTAAAACTAAATCCTCTATTTCTGGGTATTTATTTCTTAAATCTGATACAGGTCTAATATTAATCATAATTCACGCTCTCCTTTATAATTATTATCAATATTTTATTATTATTTTATCTTAAAATCAACCATTTATACCAAAAAAACTTTATTTTCAGTATAAATAGTTTTTCTAATGCTTTTTTATTATTTGTTTCTTTAGTATGTTTTTATATTACTTTTTCTCTTTTATCATAATTTTTATAATTGCTATAACAGCTATTATTGCCCATACAACCTGCAATGCAAATGAAAACCATGCATTTTTTGGTAAAAGACCAATAGCCATAAATAGCGCTGCTATAAAATTAAGAATTTGGTACAATTTTCCATTAGGTATTTTATTTGTTGACAATAAACCATAAGCTAGTAGAACTAAAACCATTCCTACCCAACCCAATATATCAAAAATCATATTCCCCATCTCCTTCATATAATCTTAAATTTTTTTAATAAATCGCTTGTAAATCAATTAATTACTATTGTTCCTTTCAATTCCATTTAGTTAAAGTATAACATATTTTTCTAAAAAATACTATTATTTTTTTTAGTTTTGTCACAATTCACAGCTATGTTTGCATACTATATTTTAGGTGATTTTATGAAAACTTTAAGATTTGGTTCTACTCGGCCCAATGGTAGAATTTTTACAAAATATTTTAAAAATACTTATGATTTACAAAGGCAATATTGATGGAATTTTTGGAAATGCCACCAAAAATGCTGTTATAGAGTTTCAAAAACAAAATAACCTTACTCCAGATGGAATTGTAGGTCCTCGAACTTGGTTTGCTTTGCGTCCATACATAGATGGAGGTCTTGGATTTATAGTTCCAACAAACATCCGATATAGTTCTTCTATTTTACAAATAAATTTAGATAGTTTAAAAAGACTTTATCCTTTTATTGAAGTTGCTTCTGTTCGGTAGAAGTGTGCTTGGTAACCCACTTCCCGTTATAAAAATTGGAAATGGTGAAAAGCAAGTATTTTACTCAAGTTCATTCCACGCAAATGAATGGATTTGCTCACCAATTATTATGAAATTTCTTGCTGATTATTGTTACTGCTATGTTAATAATTTACCAATTTTCGGTATAAATGCTAGAAATATTTTTAGATATTGCACAATTTATATTATGCCTATGGTAAATCCTGATGGTGTAGATTTGGTTACTGGTGAAATAAGCTCTAATTCTTCTATATATTTCAATTCTAAGCTTATTGCTAGCAATTACCCCAATATTCCTTTCCCTAATGGTTGGAAAGCAAATATTAGAGGTGTGGATTTAAAAAACTTCCAACCGTCCTCTCAAAGTCTTGTATATGTTTAATTACACGACTTTGAGAGATTTTTCTTTTTCATTTATTATTTCTTCAATTTTGATAAATTCATCAAGATTTTCATTAATGGAATTTAATTTTGAAAAGTTAAAATATATGTAAATATTTTTGTCTTTATCAATCTCAATTTTGTTTATTAATCGATACAAATATATCTTATCAATCTTCTCTAACTTTAAAAAATTCTCTATTAATTCATCTAATTCTTTTTCCTCTTTTGTTTGATTTTTTGTTTCAATTTTTTCTTCTGTTACAACTAATTTCTGTTGTAATTCTTGCTTTTGTTCATTTAATTTTGTTCTTTCTGAACTCAATTTTTGTGATACTCTAACATAATCTTCTTCTTGCAAAACATCTCTTAATTTATCTATATACATCTTGTCTAAATTATTATTTATATCAAAAATTGCTTTATCAATTTGCTCGATTTTTTTCTTGTATCCTTCTCGAATATCTAATGTTTTATTTTGATATTTTTCATAAATCGAATAAAAAATTTCTTTATCAGCATATATTTGGCATATCTTTTTTACAACATAGATAATATGTTTTTCAAACTTTTCATAGTTCATATTTAATGGATAACATCCTCGTTCTTTTGCATCACTACAAGTTATATATGGATGTGATTTTGCGTTTCTTTTAGAGTTCTTTTTTAATACTATTTGCAGTTTTCTTTTACAATGATAACAATAAAGTAATCCTCGTAATAAATAATCATATTTTAGTTTAGTATTTGTTCCTCTTTTTTCAATAATACATTGCACCTTTTCAAATGTATCTTTGTCAATGATGGGCTCGTGAGTATTTTCAACTCTAATATGTTCTTCCTTATCAACTGTTCTAAATTTCTTAACTTTATAGGATATTATAGACCTTTTATTTTGCACTGTATTTCCAATATATACTTCATTTTTTAGCATATTGCACAAAGTTACTTCATTCCAATTAAAATTTGTCTTGTTTTCATCTTGTACTAATCCTGTTTTTCTATAACCTGTTGGAGATAAGTATTTATTTAAGTTTAGATAATTTACAATTTCTACACTACCATGTCCATTTGCATACATATCAAAAATCTTCTCTACAATATCCCTTACCTGTTCATCAACAATTAATTTATTTTTTATTGTAGAATGTCTTTTGTAACCATAAGCTGGAATACTACACATATATTCTCCTTGCTTCTGTTTTTCCTTTAAAACACTTCTAATCTTCTTTGAAATATCTTTAGCATACATGTCATTCATAATTGCTTTAAAAGGCGTTATATCGTTATTTGTGCTATCTATATATGTATCTATTCCATCCGTTATTGCAACATATCTAATATTATTTTTAGGAAAGTAGTCCTCTAAATAAAACCCAGTTTTAATATAATCCCTTCCAAGTCTTGATAAGTCTTTTGTTATAACCATATCAATAACTTTATTTTCTATATCTTGCAATAACTGATTAAATGAAGGTCTATCAAAAGTTGTACCACTTATGCCATCATCAACATATTCTTTTACTAAACATAGATTATTCTCCTTTACATATCTTTGCAAAATTTTTCTTTGATTACCGATACTTTCGCTTTCTTTATTTTCGCCATCTTCTCTAGATAGTCTGATATACATTCCGTACTTTAAAATTTTGACTTCTTAAATCCAGCATTTAACCTCCTATCCGTAATCATCTACGTAAATAATATAACGTGCTCTTAAAAATTTTGCAAATCTTTTAATATAATTACTTATGTTTTATTTTCAACCTTTCTAAATAATCCTTAAAAACTAATCCTATCGTATCTTTAATATCTTGTTTTTCTTCTGTAAAAATACAATATGTGTTAAACTCTAATTTATTATCTTTTGTGCTATTCTTATCATCATTCATTGTATCCTCCTAACCAAACCTAAATTAAGAATTGTTATTTGGCTAGGCAAACGAACAAGAAAACCGCAGGCGTACTTTTGTACGTTGAGGATTTTCGCAGTGAAGTTTAACAACGCCAAATGGCAATTATTAATTTAGGTTAATACAGAATATTAAAGAAAATGGCTTACTATGACACTTAAATCAAGTGTATTTGTCAATGTGCGATTTTGTTACCCACAACTACAGGCGAGAAAAATTAAAGTTGTCACAATTTTTATCCCTCTACTATTAACAGCAATTGAAAATCCAAAATGTTATGGGCAAAATGAAAAAATTTTAATTTTTTTATTCCTAATATTAACAACAATTGAAATTTTAAAATTTTATGGGCAATATTAAAATTTTTTTATTTTTTCTTCTACTATTAACAGCGATTAAATTTCGAAAAGGTTATGGGCAAATTCAAAAAAATTTTTCTTTCTAACATTAACAGCAGTTAAAAATTAAAAATATGACGGGTAAAATAAAAAATTTTTAATTTTTTTGCAAAAAAATAAACATATGGTCACTTCCATATGCTTATACAATAAAAATTATTTTATATTATATTTATCGTTTAATACATTCAAATACTAAATTCATTGCATCTGTAAATCCAATCTTATAAAACTTTTCATTTTCATAAGAACCTATTACATTTACTTTATCAATATAACTTTCTAAACTATCTTTAACTTTGGATTTTGATATATCATCATCCGATAAGTTTTCTAGTTTATCTAAAAGCATTTGATATGTATGATTGTCTTTAGTTAATTCTTTAATCCTTTTCTTATCATATTCTGTTAAAGCGAAAAGATTTTCTTCTTTGCTGACAAATAATTGGTTTAAAACACTTTGTTCATTCTCCATTTCCACTACCTCCAAATATAAATTTACTAGTAGTATAACGTGATCTATTAAATTTGTCAGCACCCTTTTTATTTTTTCTTATTTTTATGAGTATTATGTTTTGCATTATCTATTGTTTTGGTTAAAGCACTTATAATTAATCGGTTTATTACTCTAAAATCTGATATTTTATTAATTGTTTCATAATCTAAATTCTCCTTTATTTCTTTAGCAGTAATTTGGGGTTGTAAATTTTCTTCTTTATATATGCTTAACAAATTGCTTATTCTTTTTTCTATAAATATTAGTTTTTCCTTATTATTTGGATTTTCAAAAAAAGATTTTAAGGTAAATCTTGATACTAATGGTGGTGGTAATATTTCTTTATAATTATCTTTAGATAGATTTGTTGTAAAAATAATTATATATCCATTTAAATCATATTCATTACCAGTTAAGTCTGTAAATTTTCCATCTTCTAATAATTCATAGAAAAAATTAAATATATCTGTATCTGCTTTTTCAAATTCATCAATTAATATTACTTTTGAATCACTATTTCTTATTTTATTTGATAGTTCTCCACCTCTTTCACTACCAATAAATCCAATTGGAGACCCTATTAAACTATTAAGTGCTCCTTGAGTTTTATAATTTCCTAAATTTATTTTTATCATCTTTGATTCTTTATACATTGTTTTGTGTAGTATTCTTGCTAATTCAGTTTTTCCAACTCCTGGATTTCCACATATTAGTAATGAAAAAATTTTCATTTCTCCTAATTTATATAATATTGGAAAATCTTTTAATTTATTTAGAAAATCCTTTTTAAATACATTGTGTCCTATTAAATCATTAGTTAATGACTCCTCTATTTTTTTCAATCCATCATTATCTATGTTAATAAAGTCATAATTAGCTAAATCTCGTTCTTCATAAATTGTTTGTATAGTTTTAAATTCATCAAAAGATGTTGCAAAGTCTTGGCTAAATCTATTTTTACTATTTTCGTTTAATATAACATACACATTTTCTGTTAAATATATTTGATGCATAATACTTTCAATAAGCATATTATTAGCTTCTGTATTAGATTTGTATAAATTACTTATATCAACATAGTAGTTCTTTGATTCTTCAATTTGTATTGGATTATTTTTATCTGCAAAAGCAATTGCTGTTATAACTTCATCGTTTGTGTTTTTCTTAATTTTAAATTCATTAAATCTTTCATATGTAAAAGTATAAACAATCTTACTCATTATTTCCCGTATCTCCATTCTCAAATGATAAATCTTGTATTATTGCAATTAAATCAATATATGGAGCTCTTTCCAATTTTATTAATTGATTTATATTATTTTTTTGTTCTCTTGAAGATTTCATT
>CAMVKF010000064.1 GCA_947168035.1 uncultured Clostridia bacterium
GACAAAGCCATGTATTTAGAGAAAATGAGCAAGTACAAGATAGAGTAATGGATTCAAATGACTTAGAAAAAGAAAGAGGAATTACAATTCTTTCAAAAAATACATCTATTATGTATAAAGATATTAAAATAAATATAGTAGATACTCCAGGACATGCTGATTTTGGAGGAGAAGTTGAAAGAGTTTTAAAAACAGTTGATGGAGTACTTTTATTAGTAGATAGTTTTGAGGGAGTAATGCCACAAACTAGAGAAGTTTTGAAAAAAGCTTTAGAATTAAATTTAAAGCCAATTGTTGTAATAAATAAAATAGATAGACCTGGCTGTAACCCAGAAAAGGTTGTTGACCAAGTAATAGAGCTATTTATTGAACTTAATGCAACAGATGAACAATTAGATTTCCCAGTTATATATGCATCTGCCAAAAATGGTATTTCTAAATTAAACCTTTCAGATGAAGATATGGATATGACACCTTTATTTGAAACAATGATAAATACAATAACAGCTCCAAATTGTGATGAAGAAGGACCAGCACAAATGTTAGTTTCTAACATAGATTATGATGATTATGTTGGAAGAATTGGTGTTGGAAGAGTTGAACGTGGAATATTTAAACTTGGACAAAATGTTGCAATTTGCAAAGCAGATGATACAACATATACAGGAAAAATTGCAAAACTTTATACACATGTTGGATTAAAAAAAGTTGAAGTAGAGGAAGTAAAAGCTGGAGATATTATAGAATTTGCTGGAATTTCAGATATAAGTATAGGGGAAACTGTATGTGATCCAGAAAAAATCGAAAAAATACCTTTTGTAAATATAGACGAGCCAACAGTTACAATGACTTTTTCTGTAAATAATGGTCCTTTTGCAGGAAAAGAAGGAGAATTTGTAACTTCAAGACATATTAGAGATAGATTATTTAAAGAGCTAGAAAGAAATGTTTCATTAAGAGTTAAAGAAGGTGAAACACCAGATTCATTTGAAGTATCTGGAAGAGGGGAACTTCACCTATCTATTTTAATAGAAACAATGAGAAGAGAAGGTTTTGAACTTTTAGTTTCTCGCCCAAAAGTTATTATAAAAGAAATAAATGGTCAAAAATGTGAGCCAATAGAAAGCCTAGTTGTTAATGTTCCAGATGACTCAGTAGGTACTGTAATTGAGAAACTAGGAAGAAGAAAAGGCGAAATGGTAAATATGGAACAATTAGAAAATGGTCACACAAAAATAGAATTTAGTATTCCTGCAAGAGGACTAATAGGTTATAGAACTGAATTCTTAACAGATACAAAAGGTGAAGGAACAATGGCAACTATGTTTAAAGGTTATGAACCATATAAAGGAGAAGTTGTTGCAAGAGTTAGAGGTACAATAGTTGCATTTGAAGCTGGAAAATCAATAACATATGGTTTATATAATGCTCAAGAAAAAGGAGATTTATTTATTGGACCTGGTGTAGATGTTTATGAGGGAATGATAGTTGGTTTAAATTCAAGAGGAGAAGATTTAGCAGTAAATGTATGCAAAGAAAAACATTTAACAAATACAAGAGCTTCAGGTTCAGATGATGCACTTCGTTTAGTTCCACCAATTCAAATGAGCTTAGAAAAAGCTATAGAATTTATACAAGATGATGAGCTAGTTGAAGTAACACCAAAATCAATAAGACTAAGAAAAAAGATTTTAAATAATAAAGAAAGAGAAAGAGCTGCAAGAAGCAGTAATAAATAAAAAAGGATTCTCGTAATGGAAGATAGAATAGATTTTATAAAGCAAAAAGCCATAGAAGAGCATATTCCAATAATTATGGATGATACATTAGAGGTAATTTCTCAAATATTACAAAAAAATCCACCAAAAAATATTTTAGAAATTGGAACAGCAACAGGTTATTCTGCAATATGCTTTTCTAAATTTTTACAAGCAGGTGGGAAAATAGACACAATAGAAAGAGATAAAGAAAGAATTGAAACTGCAAAAATAAATATAAAAGAAATGGGCTTAGAAAACACAATAAACATTGTAGAAGGAGATGCGGTAGAAATTTTGCCTAATATTAATAAACAATATGATATGATATTTATTGATGCGGCAAAAGGAAAATATCCATTTTTCTTAAAAGAAGCTCTAAGGCTATTAAATACAAATGGAATAATTTTTGCAGACAATATTTTGTATAAAGGCTATGTAATGAGTGATTATAACAAACATAAACAACGTACAGCTGTAAGAAATTTAAGAGAATATATAAAACAAGTAACTGAAAACCCAAACCTAAAAACTGAAATTTTGGAAGTAGGAGATGGACTTGCAATAAGTAAATTTAATTAAATAAAATTTGAATAAAAAACCTTCTTTTGGATAGAATATGTTACAGTTCAGTGAAATATTGTACAAAGTAGCCAAACGCAGGGATTGCACTTTTCTTTTGAAAACTTGGAAAAAGAAAACGTCCAATCTAGGCGTGGATTTGGCGGACTTTATTGTATTTACTGAATTGTAACTAAGATATAGTTAAATTTTATCCAAAAAGAGGTTTTATTTTATGAAAAAGTTTATTAAAAATAATAAAATTAAATTAGTTATAATAAGTTTAATATCTATTATACTTATTATGCTTTTTTTTACATTTAAATATAATAGTGTTTTTGCACTTTCAAAATATGGTTCTCGTGGTGATGAAGTTAAACAAATACAGGAAAAATTAAAAAGATGGGGATATTATTCAGGCTCTGTAGATGGAATTTTTGGTAGTAAAACTTTAACTGCTGTAAAGTCATTTCAAAAAAAGAATGGGTTAACTGTAGATGGTATAGCAGGTCCAAAAACCCTTCAAGCAATGGGAATTTATAATCAATCAAATAACTCTTCTTCAAGTACCTCAAATAGCAACTCCAACAATATTACATTACTTGCAAGATTAATTTATGGAGAAGCAAGAGGGGAGCCATATACTGGGCAAGTCGCAGTAGGTGCAGTAATTATGAATAGAGTAAAAAGTAGCTCTTTTCCAAATACAATACCAGGTGTAATATATCAAAATGGTGCATTTGATGCAGTCTCAGATGGACAGATAAACTATACACCTGATGCAACAGCAAAAAAAGCCGCTCAAGATGCTTTAAATGGATGGGACCCATCATATGGAGCAATTTATTATTTTAACCCTGCAACAGCAACAAATAAATGGATTTGGTCAAGACCAATGACAGTAACAATCGGAAAACACAGATTTTGTAAATAATGTGCTAAAAAGACCAGAATCCAATTTGTATACCTTTTTAAAGTTTAACAATCAATATTGCGATTTTATGTAAAGTGTGTTATACTATCATATGCTTTCTTTAAAACAGTGCTTATAATAAAAAAGAAATAATCTGAATTGCTTATAAAAAGAATCTGGTAAAAAAATGAAGATGCTGAAAAAGTAGCCTCAAAAAAATATCAGATTCTTTTTATTTTTTATGCAACACCTAAAAAATTGTTTTTTCTAACATATAAAGTTGCATTTAAAGGGTGTTGCTAAAGACATAAATTAATCATTCTGTGCTACAAATTTCTCAAAAATTGTATTGACTAAAATATAGTAATAATTATATAATGTTTTAAATAAAAAATATTAAGAGGTAATGGAATTTTATGATTATTAAAGAAAAAATAAAAGATTTTTTACCATTAAAAAATCTAAATAATTTTTATGTAGTTGCCGATTTTGATAGAACCATTACAAATGGAAATAGTCAAACCTCGTGGTCAATTTTAGCACATAGTAATTTAGTTTCAAAATCTTATATACAAGAAAGACAAACTTTATATGACTATTATCGTCCCATTGAAATTTCTGAAACAATAGATATAAATACAAAAATGAATTTAATGAAAGAATGGTATAAAAAACATATTTCATTGTTTGTAAAATATCAAATAACTGAAGAAATATTTGAAAAAGCTGCTACTGATTTAAGAATTATGCAATTTCGCCCTGGTGCAAAGGAATTTATTGAGTTTTTATATAAAAATAATATTCCCCTTATTGTTATAAGTGCAGGAATTGGAAATTTTATAGAATCATTTTTCAAACATAATAATTGCTATTTTGATAATGTTTATATTAGTAGTAATAAAATAATTTTTCAAAATGGTATAGCTGTTGGTGTTGAGGATAATATTATACATAGTTTGAATAAAAATGAAGTTTCTTTACCTAAATACATCTTAGAAAAATTAAAAGATAAAAATAATGTTATTTTATTAGGAGATCAATTAAGTGACTTGAATATGGTAGATTCTAGTAAACATAATCTAGTAATTAATATTGGGTTTCAATCAGACGATTATCCATTAGAAACATTGACTTCTAATTATGACATTGTTTGTGAGTCAAAAGATGACTATATTAAACTAAAAAATCTTTTATTTAGTTTATAGTAAAATTTAATGCCAAATTATTACTTAGAGGGGGAAGGTGTATAATATGATTAGAATAGGAATTTGCGGATATGGAAATTTAGGAAAAGCCATTGAAAGTGAAATTACAAAATCAAGTGACCTAGAGCTTGTAGCAATTTTTACAAGACGTGATCCAAACAGTCTAAAAATTGCATCAAATACAGTAGTGGAGAACATTTCAAATGTTCAAAATTGGAAAGATAAAATTGCTGTTATGATTATGTGTGGAGGATCTAGTACAGATTTACCTAAACAAGTACCAGAAATGGCTAAATTATTTAATACAGTAGATAGTTTTGATACACATGCAAAAATACCAGAATATTTTGATATTGTAGATAAAATTGCAAAAGAAAACCATCATGTATCAACAATTTCAGTAGGTTGGGATCCTGGTATGTTTTCTGTAATGAGATTATATGCAAATACAATTTTACCAAATGGCTCAACATATACATTTTGGGGAAAAGGTGTAAGCCAAGGGCATAGTGATGCAATTAGAAGAATACCTGGTGTTAAAGATGCAAGACAATATACAATTCCAGTTGAATCCGCTGTAGAACGTGTACGTAATGGAGAAACACCAAATTTTACAACTCGTGAGAAACATACAAGAGAATGCTTTGTAGTATTAGAAGATGGAGCAGATAAAGAAAGAATAGAACATGAAATAAAAACAATGCCAAATTATTTTGCAGATTATGATACAACAGTCCATTTTATTACAGAAGAAGAGTTAAAAAGGGAACATAGCTCTCTACCACATGGTGGGTTTGTAATACATAGTGGCAAAACAAGCAATGGCAATAAACATGTAATTGAATATTCATTAAAACTAGATTCAAATCCTGAATTTACTGGAAGTGTATTAATTGCAGTAGCACGAGCAACATATAAAATGTCAAATGAGGGATTAGTTGGTGCAAAAACTATTTTTGATATTCCACCTATCTACCTTTCAAATATTGCACCACAAGATTTAAGAAAAAATTTATTATAAAAATATATAGGAGATGAAATATATGATTAAAGAAAGTTATGAAGAAATAATTGAATTAGAAAGACAAAGACAAAATCACAATGTTGAGTTAATTGCATCAGAAAATTTTCCAAGTAAAAGAGTATTAGATGCAGCAGGAAGTATATTAACTAATAAATATGCAGAAGGGTATTCTGGTAAAAGGTATTATGGTGGTTGCGAATTTATTGATATAATTGAAACAAAAGCAATAGAAGATGCATGTACATTATTTAATTGCAATTATGCTAATGTTCAACCACATTGTGGAAGTTCAGCAAATCAAGCAGTTTATAAAGCATTGCTCAAACACGGAGATACAGTTATGGGCATGGATTTGGGAGCCGGAGGACATTTAACACATGGTCATAAAATGAGCTTTTCTGGGCAAGATTATAATATAATTTCTTATGGAGTAGATAACAATGGAATTATAGATTTAGATGATTTTACAAAAAAACTATATGAGAATAATCCAAAAATGATTATAGTAGGTGCGAGCTCATATTCTAGAACTATTAATTATAAAGATTTTAGAGATATTATTGAAGAATATGCTAAAAAACATAATGGTGAAAAACCTTATTATATGGTAGATATGGCACATGTTGCTGGTTTAATCGCTGCACGGTGTACATCCAACTCCTATTCCATATGCAGATGTTGTAACCTCAACAACACATAAAACATTAAGAGGTCCAAGAGGAGGTTTAATACTTACTAATTCAGAAGAAATAATTAAAAAAATAAATAAAGCTGTTTTTCCTGGAATTCAAGGAGGACCACTAGAACATATTATTGCTGCAAAGGGTATATGTTTTGAAGAAGCAAATACAGAAGAATTTAAAGAGTATGGTAAGCAAATAATAAAAAATGCAAACTCTTTTGCTAATGAATTTGTAAAAGCAGGCTGGAAAGTTATCTCTGGAGGAACTGATAACCATATGTTTGTTCTCAATGTTTATGGTTCAATTGGAATTACTGGAAAAGAGGCAGAAGAAGAACTAGATAAAATTCATATTACCCTAAATAAAAACCAGATTCCAAATGATGAACTACCACCACTAAAATCTTCTGGTGTAAGAATTGGAACACCAGCAATGACAACAAAAAAATGGAAAGAAGAGGATTTTAAAGAGCTTGCTAGAATTATAATGGAATATTTGAACATTTGTAAACAAGGAAAACAGGAAGAAAAAAGAGAAGAATTTATCAATAAAGTAGAGACATTGATTAAAAATTAAGTAGTCGGATAGAAATATTTATTGTTTTTAGGGACTCTGTAAAAAAAACATCATTTTTTAAAAAATGCTTTTGGTAGTTGTCCCTAAAAACATATTATTAAAATTTATTTAAATATAATGCGTCTATTTCATTTGTATCTGGAACAGGTGTATCCCAATTTTTTCCAAATAAACTATAGAAATTAAATAATAATTCTAATTTTAACCATTCTTCATTATGTATAGTTTTTAATAAACCAGATATTCTATTTACCATAAATTTGTTTAATGTTTTCATATCTTCTTGCGATAGCTTTCCATCGGCATGCATATCTTCTACAGGACCATTTCTAAATAGATAATGTGTTAAAGCAATAGATAGGGTATCTGTATTGTTTTCATCTAATAATCTTTCTTTAGAACTTTGATTCAAATTTTCAAACAAAGCTTTATTAGAGTTTTCACTTAAGAAATTTTTAACAGTATAGTTTATTAGCTTAATATCCCATTTTCTTCTTTTTGAAGTTACTTGCGATTTGCTTACTCCGTATAATTCAGCTATTACGCTATCACTTCTTTTTTCAAATAGTTCTTCTAATTGTTCTTTTGTTATATTCTTCCATTCTAATTTTTCACCTTTATTTTTTCTTTCAACTAATTGTTCGTATAAATTTTGTTCCATATATTTTTTCCTTTCTAGTATGTTTTTTCTTATATTACTACAATTCATCTGTTTTTTCAACTAGTTTTTTCTTACAGTACCTAATGATGACTCCTTTCGAGCACGTTTTGTATATGAATATAATTGCATTTGTCGATAGGTTGTCTAAATTTTATAAATATGTTATAATGCTGGAAGAAAATAGAAAACCTCCAAAGGCAAGGATAAGAGAATGTAATTATGGGGATTTAAACGGACAGGATGCTTCATTAGTTAAAAATGAGAAATAGAAAAAGTAAGAGAATTTATAAGTTCATATAAAGATAGAGATTATGACTGTATATGATGAAAAAACAAAGGAAGGAGAAAAAGGCAAAAATGAAAAATATGGAACCAGACAAGAAAAGTTTAATAATATATAAAGAAAGTATTTTTAATAAAATAAAATATTTTTTTAAACATCTATTTAATAGAAATAAAGAAATAAATTATACAGTACAAATGCAAGAGAAAGATAATGTAAAAAAAATAATTGGAAATACACAAAAAACCTTTAAAGAAGAGGTATCTTTTAGAGAAAATAAGCAAGATATTGATTTAATAAAATTTGTAAGGAATAACATTGATATGCTAAATACAATGAGTATAGAAGAATTGGATAAAATAGAAAAAGCAATCGAAAGAAGACAAAATTTTGTAAATAAAAAAATAGAAAAATTAAAAAAAGATTTAATT
>CAMVKF010000065.1 GCA_947168035.1 uncultured Clostridia bacterium
AAAACACATAATTACTATATCTTTGGGAACATCAATATTAGTGTTTTGCTTAGCAGGTGGGATTTTTATGTGGCTTGTAAGTTTTAATACAAATTATGAAAATATTCAAATGCCAGCAGTTTTTGTAATAGACAAATTATATCCAAAATTTAAGCAAATATATGGAATAGCAATTTTATTTTCTATTTTTTCTACAGCAATTGCAGTTGGAATAAGTTTTATACAAAATATAGAAATAAAAAATGATAATGTTTTAAAAATAATGTGTATTACAGCAATTTTTATTTCACAAATACCATTTTCTAAATTAATAAAACTGTTATTCCCACTTTTTGGCTATATAGGTCTTTTACAAATTATATTTTTATTTACAAATAAGGTTAAAACTAGACAGTAATTTATGTGAACCAATATAAATAAAGGTTACAATTCACAGCTATAATCACGTAGGCAGGACTAGAAAAACTTAAAAGCTGATAGTAACAAATAAAGTTTAAATATTAAAAATGCTTAACATAATATTTGACAAATCTTGAAAAATGTAGTAAAATAAAATTGTGAATTAGTGCAATATAAAAAAATAAATAAAAAATATAATAAAGAAGGGAAAGTGATTGGAAATGAGTAATCCTATTGTTAAAACTGGTAAAACTATTATTAAAGGAGTAAAAAAACACGGTATACGGTGTATTACTTGGAGTGTCAGGAACTTTGATTTTTCAAAACATTTCTGGAGCATATAATTCTCATATTAGTGAACAAGCATTTAATAGCACACATCAACGAGTTGCTACAGTCAAGGAATTTGTTGACCATAATGGTGATTTAGAAAAATTAGGTTTAAATGAAGAATGCCGAAAAAAATTAAAAAGATTTGGTAAAGCAGTAGAAGAAATTAAACAAAAAGATCCAAAAGAGATAACATTAGATGAACAAGAACAATTAACAAAACAAGCTTTAGAAGTTGCAGAAGATGTTTTAGAACAAAAAATAGTATCTGTTACTGGAATTCCAAGTGGAAAAATGGAAATTATAGAATATACAGGGAAAGACGGAAAGAATTGGGTAGCAGTATCTTTTCCTAACCCTGAAGACCAAGAAAAAAAAGGAAGTAAGCATTCCTTTGTTTTTGTAGATCCAGAAAGTCCTGAAAATACTTTAAGCGATATGATGACTACTATACCTGTAGAGCTTTCTGAACTAGCTGTAGAAATACGTAATATGAAAACTGATCTTGAAGGATATAATTTGGGAATAGGTAGAAAGGATTTTTTAGAAGCAATTGAGGATTATATAAATGCAACAGAAGGCGCTGCAGCTAGCTATACATTTGAAACGCCAAATGAAGGAATACAAGCAGAAACAATTTTTTTAAAAAAAGGAGAAAATGGAGAGAAAGATGAATTTACGTTGCCAGTATTGTTGCAAGATGGCTATGAACCAGGAGATTAATGTGATGATATAAAAAAATACCTAGTAGCAATTAATTGCTACTAGGTATTTTTTTAGTGTTTTGCATTTAATTTTAAATTATAATAATGTCTGCTATTGTTCTATTTTACAACAATATTGTAAATTTTATTTTTTACATAAATTTCTTTAACAATAGTTTTTCCTTCTAGCTTTTCTTTAATTTCTGTATGTACTTTTGATTTTACATCTGCTTCAGGTTCATCAACTTCAATTTGTATGCTTGACTTTAATTTTCCATTTATTTGAATTGGAAGTGTAATTTGATTATCAACTGTTTTTGCCTCATCATATTCAGGCCATTTTTCATAGGCAATTGAATTTGTATATCCTAATCTGTTCCATAGCTCTTCAGTAATATGAGGGGCAACAGGGTTTAATAGTTTTAAAAATCCTTCTGCATATTGTTTTGGTAAAACATCTTCTTTATTAGCAGAATTTATAAAAATCATCATTTGAGAAATTGCTGTATTAAAATTCATAGTTTCATAATCATTTGTAACTTTTTTTACAGTAAAATGATATGCTTTTTCTAAGTTTTTATTTTCTTCATCTTTAATTTTATCAGATTCTGCAAATAATCTCCAAACTCTATCTAAGAATTTCTTAGAACCTTCAATTCCATTTGGATCCCAAGGTTTTGTGCTTTCTATTGGACCCATAAACATTTCGTATAATCTTAAAGAATCTGCACCATAAAGGTTAACCATATCATCAGGGTTAATAACATTTCCTTTAGATTTACTCATTTTTTCACCATTTGGTCCTAAAATCATTCCTTGATGGCGTAAAGTTTTAAAAGGTTCTTTAACAGGAACAAGTCCTTTATTATATAAGTAATTATTCCAGAATCTTGAATATAGCAAATGTCCAACTGCATGTTCTGGTCCACCCATATATAAATCTACAGGAAGCCAATGTTTAAGCAATTCTTGGTTTGCAAATTCTTTATCATTTTTAGGGTCAATATATCTTAAGAAATACCAACTTGAGCCAGCAGCTCCAGGCATTGTACTTGTTTCTCTTTTAGCTGCTTTTCCTTCAAAACTTGTATTTACCCAATCAGTTGCTTTATCTAAAGGAGAAGCACCAGTTTTTGAAGGACTGTAATCTTCAAGCTCTGGAAGTATTAAAGGTAATTCTTGTTCAGAAATTGATTTTATTTCATCATCTACATAAACTACCGGAATTGGCTCACCCCAATAACGTTGTCTTGCAAATATCCATTCACGAAGTTTATAATTAACTTTTTTAGTTCCAAAGTTATTATTTTCAAGGAATTCTATAATTTTTGCAATAGAGTCTTCTTTATTTAAACCATTTAAAAATTCAGAGTTAATATGTAAGCCATCTTCAACAAATGCTTCTTTAGAAATATCTCCACCTTCTAAAACAGGAATAATTTCTAATCCAAATTTATTTGCAAATTCATAATCTCTTTGGTCATGGGCTGGAACTGCCATAATTGCACCTGTTCCATATGTTGCTAATACATAATCTGAAATCCAAATAGGAATTTTTTTGTTATTTACAGGGTTAATAGCATAGCTACCGGTAAATACACCAGTTTTGTCTTTATTAAGTTCTGTTCTTTCTAAGTCAGATTTAGAAGCGGCTAATTTTTTATATTCTTTTACAGCTTCTTCTTGGGCAGGTGTAGTAATTTGGTCTACTAAGTTATGTTCAGGGGCAAATACACAATATGTTGCACCAAATAAAGTATCTGGTCTTGTAGTAAATACTGTAAATTCTAAGTTTTCTTTACCATCTACTTTAAATTTAACTTCAGCACCTTCACTTCTACCAATCCAATTTTTTTGAATTTCTTTCGTAGAGTCAGGCCAGTCAAGGTCATCTAAACCATCTAATAGAATGTCGGCATATTTTGGAATATCTAGTACCCATTGTTTCATATTTTTACGAACAACAGGGAAGCCACCTCTTTCACTTTTTCCATCAATAACCTCATCATTAGAAAGCACGCAACCTAATTCCTCACACCAGTTAACAGGCATTTCAACAAGTTTAGCTAGTCCATCATTAAATAATTTAATAAATATCCATTGTGTCCATTTATAATAATTAGGGTCACAAGTAGAAATTTCTTTATCCCAATCAAAAGAAAAACCTAGCATTTTTAATTGTCTTTTAAATACATCAATATTTTTTTGAGTAAATGTTGCTGGGTGATTTCCTGTTTTTATTGCATATTGTTCAGCAGGTAAACCAAATGCGTCCCAACCCATTGGATGAAGTACATTATAACCTTGCATTCTTTTCATTCTAGACATTATGTCGGTTGCTGTATATCCTTCTGGGTGACCTACATGTAAGCCTTGTCCAGATGGATAAGGGAACATATCTAAAGCATAATATTTTGGCTTTGAAAAGTCCCAAACATCAGTATAAAATGTTTTATTTTCATCCCAAAAATCTTGCCATTTTTTTTCTATTTTTTTAAAATCATAAGACATAAAATTCAACCCTTTCTTTTTAAAATAAAAGCAATGTGAAATTACATTGCTCTTAATAAAAAACTATGCATAATCTTTTAAAGTTTAGGCATTAGCTGCATTTAATTTTTTAGCTAAACTAGATTTTTTTCTAGCTGCTGTATTTTTTACTATAACACCTTTTGAGCAAGCTTGATCGATCTTTTTAGTTGCTTGAACAAAAAGTACTTTTGCTTCTTCTATTTTACCAGCAGATACAGCTTCTTCAAATTTTTTAATAGCTGTTTTGTATGCAGATTTAATCATACTGTTTTGTAATGTTTTCTTTTCGATTATTTTTACTCTTTTTTTAGCTGATTTAATATTTGGCATTTTTGCACCTCCTCATAGTATATAATTTATAAAATTTGATTTATACTTCAAACTATAAATAAGCAATCTACATTTTACCACAAATTTACACTTTTGACAATAGTTATTTTAATTTTTCTTCAATTAAATTTGCAAGTGCTTCAGCTTTTTTTGTTATATAGTTTTGGTCTTCACCTTCAATCATAACTCTAACTAAAGGTTCTGTTCCAGAAGGTCTAATTAATACTCTGCCATTTCCTGCAAATTCTTTTTCAAGATTATTTATTGCATTTTTTATTTCTTCATCTTTTTCATAATCTTGTTTTTTATCTGAATTAACTTTTGCATTAATTAAAACTTGAGGATATTTGTTTACTAAATTGCCTAATTCAGATGCTTTTTTATTTTCTTCTAAAATTGCTTTAATAAGCATAAGAGAAGTTAAAATTCCATCACCTGTTGGGTTATAATCTAAAAGTATTATATGACCAGATTGTTCTCCTCCTAAGTTATAGCCACCTTTTAGCATTTCTTCTAAAACATATCTATCTCCAACTTTTGTTTGTAAAAGGTTTAAACCATTATTTTTAGCATATTTATTTAGCCCAAGGTTACTCATTACTGTTGCAACAATAGTATCTTTTTGTAATTTTCCATATTTTTTTAAATTTTTAGAAATAATTGCAAGCAATTTATCTCCATCAATTTCATTTCCGTTTTCATCAATTGCTAAACATCTGTCGCCATCACCATCATAGGCAATACCTAAATTTAAATTGTTTTCTACTACAAATTTTTTTAAAGTTTCTAAATGTGTAGATCCACAATTTTCATTAATGTTTATTCCATCAGGGTTATTGTTAATTATTTTATATTTTATTCCAAGAGATTTAAAAACTTTTTCTGCTATCTCATATGTAGCACCATTTGCAGTGTCAATACCTACTACAAAGTCATCTCTTAATAATTTTTCAAAATCATCATCAAAAGTTTTTCTGAAAAAATATACATATTCATCAGCTAAATCCAAAGCATATTCTGAAACTCCTATTTCAGAATGTTTTGCTGTTAATTCTTCAATTTTGCCAGAGTCCATAATTTCTTCTATTTCTTCTTCTAAACTATCTAAAATTTTGGTTCCTTTATTACTGAAAAATTTAATTCCATTAAATTCAAAAGTATTGTGTGAAGCTGAAATTACAACACTTGCATCAGCTTTTAATTTTCTTGTTAAATAAGCAACTGCAGGTGTTGGTAAAACACCTAATAGTTTAACATTTGCACCATAACTTAAAAAACCTGCAACCATACTACTTTCGATTAAAGAGCCAGAAATACGAGTATCTCTTCCAATTAAAATAGTAGGCTTATGGTCTAAGTGTTTAGAAAAAACATAAGCTCCAGCTTTAGCAACTTTATATACTAATTCAGGGGTTAATTCTGTATTTGCAATTCTTCTAATTCCATCTGTTCCAAAATATTTTCTCAATTGTATCAATCCTTTCATAAAAACAAAATGTGAATAGTAACTTAAATATATGAGTTACGTTTTCATAGTATACCGCTTTTTAAAAATTTTTGCAAGTTTTTTTACATTTTTGATTGAATTGTATCACTAATTATGATATATTAATTAAGACAGTGAATACTTATAAAGTACAATTCTCACTTCAAATTAAAATGAAAGGAAAGAGTGTATATGGTAGCAATTGGTTCAGACCATGGTGGTTTTAAATTAAAAGAAGAAATAAAAAGATATTTAGAAGAAAAAGAAATTAAATATGTAGATTGTGGGTGTTATTCAGAAGACAGTGTAGATTACCCAAACATTGCAAAAGAAGTGGCAAAAAAAGTTACAAAAAATGAATGTAAAGAAGGAATAATAATTTGCCGTTCAGGAATAGGTATGTCAATTGTTGCAAATAAATTTAAAGGAATAAGATGTGCAAAATGTAATAGTGAGTTAGAAGCTAAATTTTCTAGAATGCATAATGATGCAAATGTTTTATCAATAGGTGCAGATTATGTATCAGTTGAAGAAGCTATAAAAATGGTAAGAACTTGGCTTGCAACTGAATTTGAAGGCGGAAGGCATTTAGATAGAGTAAATATAATAAAAGAAATAGAAAAAGAAAATATGAAATAAGCGGAGGTAAGTATGTGGGGAAATATTGCAATAGCTTTTCTGTTAGCATTTATTGTGGCATTTATGGTAACACCATATACAATAAAACTTGCAAAAAAAATAGGAGCTATAGATATTCCAAAAGATGACAGAAGAATGAGAAGTAAAGCTATTCCACTTCTTGGAGGAGTAGCAGTAATAGTTGGTTTTTCAATATCTATAATATATTTAATATCTGTTATGTATATTGAAAAAAGTATAGATCTTTTTGATAATAATTTATATTTTAAAAAATTAATTGGAATGGGGTTAGGTATTTTTATAATTGCAATTATAGGGATAATTGATGATGTAAAAAACATAAAACCATACCAAAAATTATTAGGGCAGATATTAGCCGCAGTTGTTGCTGTAATATTTGAGATTAAAATTGATAATATCGATATTCCATATATTTCAAGTTTAGGTTTAACAAGAGAAATTTCAATAGGTTTAACAATAATTTGGATAGTAGGAATAACCAACGCAATAAATTTAATTGATGGGTTAGATGGCTTATCTTCAGGAATAGCACTTATTTCGTGTGTGTCATTATTAATAATATTTGCACTTAATGGCTCACCTGTTATAGCAATATTAATAATTACATCTTTAATAGGGGCATTAGTTGGATTTTTACCATTTAATTTTTCACCTGCTAAAACATTTATAGGAGATACTGGGTCGAATTTTTTAGGGTATGTGTTATCAATAGTTTCTATTTTAGGTATAGCAAAAACCTATACTGTTGCGGTAATTGCACTTCCTATGCTAGTTTTAGGACTACCAATTTTTGATGTTGTATGGGCAATAGTTAGAAGATTTATAAAAGGTAAATCTATAAAAGCTATATTTCAAGCAGATAGAGGCCATTTGCACCATAGAATTGTAGACAATGGTTTTTCGCAAAAACAAGCAGTTCTTATAATGTATACAATAAGTGCAGCACTTGGTTTATTTGCAATTATAATTTTAGAAAGTGGAATTTGGAAGGCTTTATCATTTTTACTTATGGTAGTTGCAGCTCTATTTTTAGGGTATAAAAACTTTATGCAAGAAACTGCTCAAAAAGGCGAAAAATATGAGTGTGGAATATGCAAATACATATATAATCCCAAAATAGGAAATGAAAAAGAAGGAATTTCTCCAGGAACAGAATTTGAAGACCTACCAGAAAATTGGGTTTGCCCAGTATGTGGCGAAAAAAAGGATGTTTTTCAAATTTGTAAATAAATTTCTTTGAATAAAAAATAAAAAAAAACAAACACTATTTATAAAAAAAAACGGAGGAATGAGGTTTATGATGAATTTTGTAAAAGGTGTTATGTTAGGCTCTATTGCCGGAGCTTCAGCAATAATTATGTATAACGAAATGGCAAACAAAGATAAAAAAATGCTAATGAAAAAAGGAAAGAAAATATTAAAAAATATGGGAATGTAATAACTAGTACACTTGTGCTAGTTATTTTTTCAATTGGGGACGGTCCTTTTTGGTAAATTTTCAATTGGGGACGGTCCT
>CAMVKF010000066.1 GCA_947168035.1 uncultured Clostridia bacterium
TATTTATTGTATGATAGTATATTACCATAAAATTTTAGATAAATCAATAAAAAATTTTCAAAAAAAAGAGACAAAAAGAACCGGCTACCTAAGTCAATATGCTTTGTAAACCGCACATCTTTTAATATATGTATTTCTTATTGCTGTGCAATCATTACATATTCTGATGCAATTAGCACATATTGCAATAGAATCAGCACATATTATTATACAATTAACTCTAATTACGGCACAGTTTAACTTATTGTTTGCAGAATTTGGGATTTTATGCAAATTCAAACCTTAAATTAATGCAGGATTACATAAACTATTGACTTTTTATTATTTTTGTTTTAAAATAGTTTTAGTTTATTTTAAAAACAATTAAAAATGCAATAGATTTTAATAATTGATATTACCTTAAGCATTATTATTTTTTATTAAAAGGTAATGTTCTAACTCAATTGAATGGAGGTACATAATATGGAAGATGCAAATTCATCACAACCACCCAAAAAAAGCAAACTTATAAAAAATTTTTCACCAAATGCGTACAAACCAAAAAAATCACCATACAATTTTCTTCATATAAAAGAAAAAGGTTATCTTCATCCCTCTTACACAAATGATTTCATTCAAATTACAGATACTAATTTTCCAGATATTCAAAAATCTTTGGATAATATCCTTGGCGAAAAGAAAAATTTGAAAGATCTAATAAATAGACTAGCTAAACTACAAAAATCCATATTCAGCATACAAATAATTAATGGTGATTTCTATATGCAAATAAAAAATGCAGAACAAAATAATTTGTTATTAATAAAAATTATGCATTCATTTAATATAAATGGGATAACAAGGAGAATTAGTTCTTCATTAGATCACCCAACTCTCCCTCTTCGTAAAATATATACACAGTTTATTAAAGAAGAAGAATTGACAGTTTTTAAAGGATTCGATAATAGAAAGGAAACACTTAATGGATATGATGAATTAGTTACATTTCTAGATAAAATATTTAATCAATATAAAGAAACAGTACCAAATCAATCCTCTCATCCGGAAGTATTGGTAGCAAATGAAACTCCAATAAACTTGGATGCTAAAACAGATAAAAAAGGAGATGAAACAATTATGAATAATAATCCACAAGGTAGTACTATCGATACAGGAGATAAACAGCCAGATATTACAAATTTTGGTAGCAGTATAGTTAATGAATCTAGAAAAACAACTTCCGAGAGTAAAACAAAAAGAGTCACAAAAAAAGGAACTCCAACTGATAATTTAAGTTTTTTTACAAATTATTTTGTTAATGATGAATCTTTTCGGAATAACTTTAACTCCAGAAGATTTAGAATATCTTTCAAAACTCAATTATAACTATTATTCGCTTTATAATAATAAAATTCAAATAATTAAAGATGTTCTCTCATCAATTGACTCTATAAAAGGTGAAGATCAACTAATACTTGAAGCAAAAAAGATTTTTTTTGCATTTATTATAAATGGTGAATCTAATCGTCTACTTACAAAAGAAAAAGCGCATATATTAATCTCTTCATTGTCGAGTAATTATGGTAATTATTTGAAAATACTAGATTCTTTTAAACGCACTGCTGAAAAAAAACCTATTTCCGAATTTATAAATGAACGAATATCAATCAGAAGACAAACTTCCAAACAACATCGTCAGGCTTCAAAAAACTCGAATGCAATTGTTAATCTTTCAGGAGAAGCAGTCTCTACAACAGTAGATAATTCTGGTACAGTTGATAGCCTTCCTGAAAAAAAAGTTTCTGGAACAACTGATAACCTTCCTGAAGAAGAAGTTTCTGGAACAACTGATAGCCTTCCTAAAGAAGAAAATTCTGGAACAACCGATACTCTTCCTGGAGTAGGAAGTGATGATATAACAGATATTTCTAAAGAATCCAAATCTCTTTCAGGAAATAACAATGAGCTTGAATATATAATATCATCGATTAATGCTTTGGTTTCTACTCTTTCTCAACATAATAATGCAATTACAACTTGTAGGAAAAAAATTGCTGAAATAAACGCTCAACAAGATTCTGATAATAAGAGACTTGAATATCTAGCAACCGAAATAGCAACTCTTAAAACTACAATAGCTGAAATGTCTAATCGACTTCGTAAAATGGAGGATGAGCGTGATGCACTTCTTCAAGCTACAGCAGATGGTAGCATTAATTTATCTAATATGCAACTTCTACTTAACCAAACTACAGCTGCTGCTGAAGAAACTATAGCTAATATTCATAAACTAACGGTTCCTGGTGATTCGAAAGGAGATAGAACATAATGACAAAACAAGAATTTTTTGAATTGTATAATAAAGTAATTTATCAAGAAATTAATTTATACTCATTAGATAAGCCAACATTACTAAAAATAGAAGCAATGCTGAAAGAAGAAATAAAAATTAAGGATAAAATATTACGAGATTTAAATAAAAAGTTATCTGAATTACGTAACTCTACCGCTAGCTCCACCCAGTAATTTTTTATACGCTAATATAAATTTATTATGTTTGGTTTTGATGGGTATATATAGAAAATTTCGGCAAAAAAAATAACACTAGACTTTTTTAGTCTAATGTTATTTTTGTTTTTAAATTTTGCCGACAGTGTCGACAAAATTTAATTCTTGTTTTCATCTTCATCAAATTGCATTTTCTTATATTTGTTAGTATATTGAATATTATATAATACTCAATCTCAAATTACAAGAGATTTATCAATTTTTTTTGAAAAAGTTTTTCCTGATATTTCTAAACCTCATCTAAAGAATTCTACAGATATTATTTTAGGTATGATAAAAGCTGAATCTGTTGTTACAACTGATATTATAAAAAAATTAAAAGATCCTTTTTCTGAAGTTCAGCCTCGCTCTATTGAACGCAGATTTGAACGTTTTTTTAATAATGAAAAATTTCATGTTTATGACTTATATTCTTCTATTATTTCATCTGTTGTTCATAATTATAAATTAAAAAATAAAAACGTTTACATTGCCTTTGATCATATGTATTGCAAAGATTCTTTTACTGTTTTGCTTTTTTCTCTTCGTATTGGTAAACAACGGTATCCCTCTCTGGTTTCGCTGTTTTAAAGGTACTGAAAATCCAGAAGCTTTTAAAACTTCTCTTATTATTGAAGGTATTTCTTTTGTCAATAATTTGTTTAAAGATAAAAACTGCTCTCTTATCTTTCTTGCAGATAGATGGTTCCCTAATTGTGAAACTATGAGGTTTATTGATTCTATTGATGCTACTTACTGTATTAGAGCTAGATCTAATTTTTCTATTCATATTGATGATTATGAATATTCCGATTTGATTGGTTCTTTAAATGACATTGAACCTTTTTTCTCTAAATCTAAATATTTTGATAGTGTCCAAATTACCAGCAATAATTTTCAAACAAAACTTGCTTGTATTGCCTTACTTTGGCTTACTATTATTGGTTCTGATTATTCTAAAAACAAAAATCATTTTAAAAATTGCTTTAAAATTAAATGTTCTAAAAAAAATGGTAACGGCAATAAAAGAATTTTTTCTCTATTTAATACTGGCTTATATTCTTTTAATTTAGCTTTTGAATCTACTAAATATGTTCTCCTCAAATGCAACTTTATGCTTTATGATATATAGCTTTGTATTATTCATTTTACATAATGCTGTTTTCGCCTTATTTCGAGGTTTTTTAGTTATGTAATTTTTTATCAAAATTTTACATCTAACTCGAAAAAAAATTATCAATAAATTTTGAAAATGCATCATAGCCTAAAATCTAGATATTTTTCCAGATTTTAGGCTATTTTCATCTACTATTGGTCGACTATTTTTGGCTTGTAGTCGTTGATACTCTAGGTTTGGCTTAAAAATGTCGGGTTTTAAGGCTACCTAAGTCACATATATTATAATTTATTATAAAAAACATTGACTTATTATAACTTTTAAGTTATAATATAAATATACTGATTAAGAGGAGCAATAATAATGTTTAACAATATAATATTCTATGAAGATAAAAACGGAAAAAGTGAAATAATAGAATATATCACAGATTTAAGAAATAAAAAAAACAATAAAGATTCACGAATAAAATTAGCAAAGATAACCTCTTATATTGACCAATTATCAACTAAAGGATTGCAACTTGGGCAACCATTTATAAAACATATAGAAGGCGAAATATGGGAGTTAAGACCTTTAAGAGATAGAATAATGTTTGCTAGTTGGTGTAATAATAAATTTATATTATTAAGTATATTTATGAAACAAACACAGAAAACACCAAAAAAAGAGATTGAAAAAGCTAAAAAGCTTTTGGAGGATTATAAAAAAAGGAGTGAATAAATTATGAGTAAAACTAAATTCAAAACTTGGGAAGAAGTAAGAAAAAACTTAAATTTTACCCCTGAAGAAGAGGAACAAATAAGATTTGAAGAAGAATTAATAGAAGCTACAATTAAAGCACGAGAAGAAGCTAAACTTACACAACAAGAATTAAGTAAAAAAAGTGGTGTTAAACAACCCGCTATTGCAAAACTTGAAAATTTAAACCGAATTCCACAAACAACGACACTTATAAAGTTATTATATCCTATGGGGTATACTTTAAGTGTAGTACCTATAAAGAAAAAGAAAAAAGGAACTAAAAAAATAGCAAGTAATTAAATTCTTGCTATTTTTTTATTCACCAAAAGTGTGACAAAAAAGACCCGGTCCCAATTGCACCGATTGCACAAAAAGTGACAAAAAGGATCCAGTTCCAATTGCAAAAGGTGACAAAAAGAACCGGCTACCTAAGTCACACCCAAAAGTGTGACAAAAAGAACCGGCACCGATGTCACTTGACAAAAGGAACCGGCACCGATGTCACTATGTTAATACGAGCGTTTATCTTAGTTCAAAATCTATTCCTTGGTCTTTTTTAGCTTGACTTGCTTCTACTAACTGGACACTAGATTTTAGACAAACTACGGGACGGAACCCAAAAGGGCTGTAGTCATAGCCGTAGTCGGCCACGTTACCATCGCGGCTCACACCCATCACATAGTTAGCGTTGTTGGCCGACGGAGAAGCAAGCCAATATGCGTTTGCATTAGTTGTTCCTGTTTCACTAACATATAAAGTTTTTATATTTGCTGGCATACTTGAAGATTCATTAGAACTTGTTTTTAACATACTACCTATATTATTTGCCCACGATACTGTTTCAGCTGTTGTATCACTTGTTATTTGGTAACCATTATCAGATGTCGCTTCTGCACCATAATTTGTTCCGTGTGTTTGGTTATAAGACTTAAATAACATTTCAACAGTTGGGCCTCCTATTGCATATTGAGCTTTACCACTTGTATCCATATATGTTTTCCATAAATCTGTATCTAACATACTTGATACTGCTCGCATATTTATTTTGTTTGCACCTGTTTTATGATTTTCTATCCAATAGCTATAATTTAATCTTTTAATTTCTGCTTCTGTTGCATATTGTGAATTTATTCTTAATTTTGGAATATTTGCAGTTGTTTCATATGGATAATATGGAAAAATTCCATCACTACCATTACTACTAAATTTTGTTTTATATAAGTTGTTGCTGTCTGATTGTAAATATGCATATGTCGTTGTAGTATCGATTATTTTTTTTGGTAAAGTATCGTATTTCACATAACTATCTGCTATTAAATATATATGGCTTTCTGTTTCATTTCCAGTTTTTCCCATTGGTCCTATATAAAATATTTTCCACTGTGCTGGTTTTGAGGTATTTGCTGTATCTGTTGATGTTTCTACATTTGTTTGTGGTACATAATTTACAACTGAACCATATATACTTTGGTAATATGCTTTTTTGTCATCACCTGTTTTACTTGCTGCCTCTAGCGCTATTTCTGATACCGATTTCATTCCTGCTGTATCTGTATATAATGTGGCATCTTGGCTTTTGTGAAGGATTATTTTATATTGTACCTTTCCTTCCTCTTTTGGAACTGCCACACCATCTACTGTTCCTGCTGTTCCTTTGTCTATTTTTGGATCAGTATATGTTATTTTAATTGTTCCTGCAGTACTTCCATCTACTGCCCATTTGCTTCCTGTTTGGTTTGCTCCTAAGTCATTTGCAACTATTGTAGCTAGTGCAGTTGTTTCATCAGAACCAGTTGGGTCATAAGTTCCACTTTTTACAGTTTTGGCTGATATTTCAGCTTTTACTGCCATATAGGCTAATTTTACTTGTTCTTCTGCGCTGTAATATGCATTTGAGGTGCTTACTTTTGAGGCATTGGTTATAATACCATTGTCTCCTGTTAGCATCTGAATAGATACTGCGGCTAGAATTAAAAGCACTATTATAGTTACTACGAGTGCTATTAATGTTATACCTGAATTTGAAGAATTTTTTACTTTTTTGTTTTCAATTTTTGATTTTTCCATTTTTTTTAATCATCCTTTCTCATGTGTTTTTTTTCGGGTCGTACAGGGTCTGACCCCATACAACGTTTAAAATTATTTTGTGTCTGTGTTTTTGCGGGCGATTAAAATCGCCCCTACAATTTTCATTATAACAAACAATGTTTTTCATTGCAATATTTTTTTGTATTTGTAATTTAATTGTAACGTTTTTGTAATATTTTTGTAAAATTCAAAATTATTTTTTAACAATGGTTTGCAAGGTTTATAAACTTGTATTTAAAAGTTATAATATTATTTGTATCAAAGTATATAAAAAGTTTTGTAGATTTTTGTTTATTTTATTAAAATTTTAAGAAATAGAGGTGATTTTTATTAACATTTTTGATAGATTTTATGATAAAGATGTAATTGTGCAAAAAACTTTTGAGATTGAAACAACTCTTTTTGACAAAATAGAGTTTTTGTCTGAAAATGTTTATGATGCATCTGTTAGCAAACTTATTAATGCTTGTATAGATGATTTAGTAGCAACTGAAGATATTAAGATTTACCCTAAAGATGGAAAAGAGCTTTATACAAAACATTCTTTACTATTACGTAGATATTCTTTAAATAATTTGGAAACTTTAAAAATTAAGTATGATATTTCTGTTTATAAATTAATTAATATTGCTATAAAAAGAGCTTTGGAAAAAATAGATATAAAAGATAATACTTTGATATAAATAAAATGGGCAAAAGGTAAAATGTAAAACTTCATTCCACCTCTTGCCTTATTTTTTAAAATCTAAAATTCTTGTTAAACTTAGATTTATTAAAGCGAATTTAGTTGTATTACAGTATCGAATTCATCGTCTAAATAACATATTATTTCATTTTGATTTTTTACAATATTTCTTACAATATTTAAATTAAAGCCTATTTTGTTATCACTTTCTTTTTGGGTAAATAATAGGTTGTCTTCATTTATTTTTAAGTCAATATTATTTAATAATATTTCTATTTCAAAATTACCAATAATTTTTATATGGATTTTTTCTAATGGCTTTAAACATCTTATTAATTCTTTTTTAGATATGTTTTCCATTGTATCATTCCTTTCCTAATTTTAAAATTCAATTTTGAAAAGAATCAAATTTGGCAATTATTTACCAAAATAAAAAAGTTCACCTCCTAAATAAAAAACTTGCAATTAGAGTTGCTATGAATATTAAAATTTTTGATTGCAAAATTTATTATCTGTTTTTTGAAAAAAAATATTACAGCTAGATAGACTAATTAAATCACTTTAACAAAAAAAATGCAAGAGATTTTTTTTAAAACTGCAACATAAAAGTTACTAGATAATGGTTTAAGCTCAAATATGCTCTCGAAACATTGAAATATTAATAATTTGAAAAGTTTCGAATGTGATTGGAGTAATTTTAGAAATTCTAAGAAGATTTTTTGGA
>CAMVKF010000067.1 GCA_947168035.1 uncultured Clostridia bacterium
ATTTGTAGAAAGGCTAGAAATAGAATCTTGCAAAAATTTATTTAATTTTTTATTATCATATTTTTTACTAACAACTAACTTTTTCATACCAATATTATAAAACAAAAAACAAAAAACATCAAGGGAGAAATTATGTTATTAGATAAATATTATGCTCTCGAAACATTGAAAAATCTCGTGTTTTGTGATAATATTTTATTAAATTCAAATAGTGCCAACACTGTTGACACAAATAAAAAAATAAGGGGAGACAATAGATATGGAAGAAAACAAAAATAAGAATGAATTAATAGATAAAATGTTAGAAAAATCACAAGAAGCTTTTTTATTAGCAATAGAAATATATAATAAACCAACTATAAAATACAGACTTGAAGGATTTGCATTCTTTATTTGCAATGCTTGGGAGCTTTTACTAAAATCTTATATTTTAAAAAATAATGATATGGATAGTCTTTATTTCAAAAATAAACCGGATAGAACTATTGGACTTTCAGATTGTATAAAAAAAGTATTCACAAACGAAAAAGACCCTACTAGAAAAAATTTAGAAATAATAGTTGATTTAAGAAACACATCTACACATTTTATTATAAAAGAAATGGAAAATTTATATTTGCCATTTTTACAAGCAAATACATTAAATTATTCTCAAAAGTTATTTGACTTTTTTGGATTAGATATAACTAAAAATATAGATACATCATTTTTATCATTAGTTACAAATAATGCTAGTTTGAATGACAATGAAATATTAAGTACCTATGGAGACCAAATATTTAATAACTATAAAAAATTAAGACAAGAAACAACAAGTTTATTAGAAAATGAAAACAATAATAAATTAGCAATAAATGTAAATTTGAATTTAAGAGTGGTAAAAAACGCAAAAGATGCACAACTTACATTTGCAGTTGCAAATAATGCAGAAGATGCTGTATATATAGTTGACAAAATAAAAGATATAAATACTACATTCCCATATTCTCAAAAAAATGCTAGAGAAATAATAATGAAGAATTTAAAAAGAAAAGACATTGAAATAAACTTACACCAAATTAATTTTAATTTAATTTGTGATAAATATAATCTAAAACAAAATGAAACATACTTCTATCACCATAATTTGACAGATAGATATGTATGTTCACAAAATTTAATAAACTTTGTTACAGATTTATTAGTGCAAAATCCCAACTTAATAGAAGAGATAAAACTAGAAAATAAAAAAGTAGAGTTAACCCCAGGGGCAAAGGATTCTTGATATACAAGCGTATATCTACTCCCATTCGGGAACCCAGCCTTTTTCCTTCACAAGTTAACTCTTGTTAAATATATTATACAATTTTTATTGAAATATTGCAAGAAAATTATGGAAAATGTTAAAATTATTTAATATTTTTGTAATATACTTGTAATATTTTTTTAAAAGTCATGTTTGCACACTTTTAAGTTTCGGTATTTTTTGAAAATTTTCGAAACACTTATCCACAAAAAGAAAAAAATGACAGAGGATATGATAATAATACATTTATGGTTTTATCAACTTGCTAGAGGGATATATAATATTCTTAAACTGGCGAGAATAGGAATAAAAAATTGGAAAGAAATAAGAAAATAAAAAATATATGATGGTCAAATATCTCAGTTCTGAAACAGAGCAACCAAGTGGATTTATGTCAACTTATCTCATATAGGTTTATTAAGTGAACTCAAAAAAAGATATCTGCTAAAATAGTAAACTCTATTATCAACTTTTACCAATTATCTTATTGTATAAAAATTATTTTTGCAAAAAACCGAAACTTAAATTAAAATTCCTATTGTTAATTTTTTCAATTTATGATAGAATAACAAAAGTAAATTAGAAAGGATGAGTTTTAAATGTCAATAGCAAAGTATAAAAGAGTTTTATTAAAATTAAGTGGAGAAGCATTAGCAGGTGAAGACAAAGTTGGAATTAACATTAAAGTTGTAGGAGAAATATGTGACAAAGTTAAAGAAATAGTTGATTTAGGAGTACAAGTAGCAATTGTTGTTGGAGGAGGAAACTTCTGGAGAGGTAGAAGAAATGGAGAACAAATGGAAAAAACAACAGCAGACTATATGGGAATGCTTGCTACTGCAATGAACGCATTAGCTCTTCAAGATGCAATAGAAGCTAGAGGTGTATATACAAGAGTTCAAACAGCAATAGAGATGAGAGAAGTTGCAGAACCTTTTATAAAAAGAAAAGCAATAAAACACTTAGAAAGAGGAAGAGTAGTAATTTTTGCATGTGGTACAGGTAACCCATTTTTTACAACAGATACAGGAGCAGCACTTCGTGCAGCAGAAATAGAAGCAGATGCAATATTATTAGGAAAATCAATAGATGCAGTTTACTCTGCTGACCCAAAAGTAGATCCAACAGCTGAAAGATTTGATGAAATTACTTACCAAGAAGTTTTAAATAGAGATTTAAAAGTTATGGATTCTACAGCTACAGCACTATGTAAAGATAATAATATTCCACTTGTAGTATTTGGAATAGCAGACCCAGAAAATATAGTAAGAGCTGTAAAAGGTGAAAAAATAGGTACAATTGTGAAATAGAGGTTAGAGGTTAGAAGTTAGAGATTAGAGAGGGAAGTGTAATACTAGCTATTATCTTTCAATTATATTAAATTATAAAAAAGGAGAATTGATATTATGGATTATAATATTATTAAAGAAAAAATGAACAAAGCAATTGACAATTTAAACGAAAAGTTTTCAGAAGTTAGAGCAGGTCGTGCAAACCCTGCTATCTTAAACAAAGTTAAAATTGATTACTATGGAACACCAACACCAGTAAATCAAGTAGCTGGAGTATCTGTTCCAGAAGCTAGAATGATAGTTATTCAACCTTGGGATATTTCTATATTAAAAGAAGTTGAAAAAGCAATTTTAGCATCAGATATTGGAATAAACCCAAATAATGATGGAAAAGTTATTAGACTTGTATTTCCAGAATTAACAGAAGAAAGAAGAAAAGAATTAGTAAAAGATTTAAAGAAAATGGCAGAAGATAGCAAAATAGTTATAAGAAATATTAGAAGAGATTCCATAGATTCAGCTAAAAAAAGTCAAAAAGATGGAGAAATGACAGAAGATGAACTAAAGGGAGCAGAAAACAAAATTCAAGAGTTAACTGATAATGCAGTTAAAGAAATTGATAAACTTTTAGAAAATAAAGAAAACGAAATACTTTCTATATAGTATTTAAAGTTTCAGTTTACTAAGAATTATAAAGATTGACTAAATAATATAACAGGAGCCAGTTATTAAATAAATTCATATATTGGAATAAGTAAATATTTAATAAATACAAATTATAATAAAGAATTATAATAATTTAAGGGGGAAAAAATGGAACACCAAAAGGAGAATTTACCAAAACACATAGCAATAATTATGGATGGCAATAGACGTTGGTCAAAACAAAGAGGCAAAAATGCAATATTTGGGCATAACGAGGGTGCAAGAGCCTTAGGAAAAATTGTAAGGTATGCAAATAAAATTGGAATAGAATATCTAACAGTTTATGCATTTTCAACAGAAAATTGGAAAAGAACAGAAAAAGAAGTAAACAATTTAATGACTTTATTTAGAGCTTTTATTAAAGATAATTTAAAAAAAGCAGATTCTGAAAATATAAGAGTTCGATTTTTGGGAGATTCAACAAGATTTAATGCAAAATTACAAAAAGGAATTGCAGAATGCGTAGAAAAAACAAAAAATAATACTGGACTTACCTTTAATATAGCATTAAATTATGGCGGAAGAACAGAAATTATAAAAGCTATAAAGGAAATAGCACAAGATATAAAAAACAATGAACTAAATATAGAAGACATAGATGAAAATATAGTAGCAAGTAAACTTTATACAGCAAATCAGCCAGACCCTGATTTATTAATAAGAACAAGTGGTGAACAAAGATTAAGCAATTTCCTACCTTGGCAACTTGTTTATACAGAATTTTTATTTGTAGATAAATACTGGCCAGATTTTAATGAACAAGATTTAGACAATGCAATAATAGAATATAATAAGAGAACTAGAAAATATGGAGCAAACTAAAGGAGAGAATTATAAATGAATATAAAAAGAATACTGACCTCACTAATTGGAATTCCAGCTGTAGTTTTAACAATAGCATTTGGGAATAAATATATAATTGGAATAGGAATTTTAATAATAAGTATATTATGTATGTATGAATATTTTTCAGTTATAAAAAAGATTGCAAGTCCAATTGAATGGGCAGGATATGTATCAAGTATATTAGTAATACTTCCTGTTATATTTAAAGAGGAGCTAATATTCAAAATAATAGTAATATCAATACCAATAATTATATTATTATTATTTTTACATGTAATTGTAACAGATGCAAAATATACATTTAAAGATGTTTCATACACATTTATTGGAATAATATACATACCATTTTTCTTAATGTTTATGGAATTTATAAGATGTATGGATAATGGTAAAATATTATTAGGTTATGCAATAGCTTTATCGTGGGGAACAGATATTTTTGCATATTTAATTGGAAAAAACTTCGGAAAAATAAAATTTACTAAAATAAGTCCTAACAAAACTGTAGAAGGTGTAATAGCTGGAACTATAGGTGCCACAGTATCTACTCTTATATATATATATATTATGAAAAGATTTTTCAGCATCGATTATTCTTATTTATATTTTTTAGGTATGGGTATAGTTTTTAGTATTATTTGCCAAATAGGAGACTTAATTGCATCAACTATTAAAAGGCTTGCAAATGCTAAAGATTATGGAAATATATTACCAGGTCATGGTGGAATGCTAGATAGAATTGATAGTTTGCTATTTTTAGCTCCATTTATATATTTAATATTTTCATTTTAATTTGGAGGCTGTAGAATTTGATAGGTTTTATAATTTCTTTTATAAAAATAGTGTTTCTATTAGGTTTTTTAATTTTTATACATGAAGGGGGACACTTTTTAGTTGCAAAACTTTGCAAAATACAAGTTAATCAATTTGCAATAGGATTTGGTCCTAAAATTATAAGTTTTAAAGGAAAAGAAACTTTATATGTTTTGAGGTTAATTCCACTTCGGAGGTTTTGTAAGCTTAGAAGGAGAAGAAGAATCTTCAAACCAAGAGGGAGCTTTTAATAAAGCTTCAATACCAAAAAGAATTGCGGTTGTTATAGCAGGAGCAATTGTAAATATAATTTTTGGGTTAATTTTGTATTTTATTTTAGCATTAGCTATTTACAAAAACTTTAATTTATCTATACAAGCAGTTGGCGATTTTGGGGTAGCATTAGTTCAAAGCATACAAATGTTATTTACAGGAAAAGTTGGTTTAAATGATTTAACAGGTCCTGTTGGAATATCTGGAATGGTTGTAAAAACAGCATCTTTTATTGAATATATTTATATGATGTCTGTTGTTTCGGTATCACTTGGAGTTACAAACCTACTTCCAATACCTGCTTTAGATGGAGGGAAGATATTATTGCTAATAATAGAAGCAATTAGAAAAAAGCCAGTAAAAGAAAGCGTACAGATTGAATTACAGCTAATAGGTTTTTCAATACTTATAATTCTATCAGTAGTTGTAACCTATAAAGATATTTTTAGATTAATAAGTTGATAAAATTATCTAATGAATAAAAAAGAAAGGGAAAATTTAAAAGTGGAAGAATTTAAATCCGGTTTTATATCAATTTGCCGGAAGAACTAATGTTGGTAAATCTACATTAATTAATATGCTAGTTGGAGAAAAAATTGCAGCAATTACAAGTAAAGTACAAACAACAAGAACTGAGATAAAAGGAATTGTTACTAGAAAAAATTCTCAAATGATTTTTATTGATACGCCGCGGAATTCATAAACCAAAGGCCAAACTAAACGAAAATATGGTAGAAATTTCTTGGGAGGCTATTCAAAATTCTGATATAATTCTATTTTTAATAGAAGCAGACAGCAAAGAAATAGGCAGAGGAGATAGAAAAATTATTGAAAAAATAAAAGAATCTAATAAAAAATGCATTCTGCTTATTAATAAAATAGACCTAGTAAATAAAGAAGAATTAGCTAAGATAATAGATTTGTACAAAAATGAATTAGATTTTTCAAGTATAATTCCAATTTCAGCCAAAAATACTAAATATAAAGATGTAGTATTAAATGAAATAGAAAAAAATTTACTGCCTGGTCCAAAATATTATAATGAAGAAGATTATACAGACCAAACATTAAGAAATTTAGCAAGTGAAACTGTTCGAGAAAAAGCATTAATTTTACTACAAGATGAGGTACCACACGGAATTTTTGTTGAAGTAGAAAAATTGAAAATGTCTAGAACAAAAGAGAATGAAAAGATATATAATATAGAAGTAGTTATTTATTGCCAAAGAAATTCTCACAAAGGAATAATTATTGGCAAAAATGGGCAAATGCTTAAAAAAATTGGAACAATGGCAAGAAAAGATATGGAAAATAATTTCAAAACAAAAGTTAATTTAAAAATTTGGGTAAAAGTAAAAGAAGATTGGATAAATGATGAAAAATTTTTAAAAAATTACTTTTAAGAACAAATCGGAACGACAATATAATTTATTAGAAAAATAAATGTATAATTAAAAATTAAAACATAATAAATTTAAATTTATTTAAGCGTTCCGTAAATTTGTTCTCGCGCGAATTTTTTCGTAAGAAAAAATTCTGTGCAATATCTAGAGCGAAGCTCTTTTTATACAATAGGAAAGGATAACTTTCCTATTGTATAAAAAACAAAAGATAGGAAAAGATAACTTAAGAAGGAAGTGGGCATTATGATAAAAGAAATTGCGTGGAATGTTTTTAAAGAAACTGGAAATGTTAATACTTTTCTAGAACTAAAACAAATTGAAAACATAGAAAAATTTAAAGCAAATTCTCAAAAGGTGGAAACAAATGGGTATAGTAAAAACGAAGGGAATAATAATTGCAGAAAATAATATGGGTGATTTTGACAAGATGCTTACAATGCTAACACCTGGAATTCGGGAAGATTTCTTGTGTTGCAAAAGGTGCAAGAAGACAAAATAGTACATTGTTAGCATCTAGTCAATTCTTATGTTTTGGAGAATATATATTATATAAAGGAAACCAAAATTATTCTATAAATTCTTGTAATACAATTGAACTATTTTATAATTTAAGAACAGATTTAGATAAAATAAAATATGCTTCATACATAACAAAGATTATTCAAGATGTAACAACAGAAAACGAAAATACATATAAAATATTACAATTATACTTAAATACTCTTTTTATGTTTTCAGAAACTACAAAAGATATGGATTTAGTTTTAAGTATATTTAAAATAAAGCTATTATGCTTGTTAGGTTTTCAGCCAAAGCTTGGAAAATGTACAAGTTGTGGTAGTACAGAAAATATAGTGGCATTTAGTATAAAAGAAAATGGAATAAAATGTAATGAATGTATAAAGCAAGATAAAAGTGCAGTTAAAATAAGTTTAAGTACACTTGCAAGTTTAAGATTTATTGTAGGTAGTCCAATTAAGCAAATATTTAATTTCGATTTAAAAGGAGAAAGCTTAAAAGAACTAGAATTACTTAGCAAAATTTATTTTGACCAAAAACTAGAAAAAGAGTACAAAATGACAACATTTTAAAACTTAGAATCTTAATTATGTTCTCAAAACATTTAAATAATAATAATTTAAAAAGTTTCGAATGTGATTGGAGTAATTTTAGAAATTCTAAGAAG
>CAMVKF010000068.1 GCA_947168035.1 uncultured Clostridia bacterium
TCTTCTTAGAATTTCTAAAATTACTCCAATCACATTCGAAACTTTTCAAATTATTTATATTTCAATGTCTTGAGGCTTTAAATCAGTTTGGAAAAGAATTAAATTTTGGCAAGGAAAATTGTAATTTAAAGGCAAGGGAGCATATATTGTATATGTGACCGCGTTTAAATTGCAATTTGACACAGCCAAAATTGTAATTATTTTTCAAACTAAAACCCTTGGAACTCGATTCGAAATAGTGCATAGTATCTCATAATTTATTGTATTACATTTTTTTGCAATTTCTTCAAGAGTTATTATTTTATTATCCCAAATATATACATCTGTTCCAACTGTTACATTCTCTATATTTGTTACATCTACCATGCAACTATCCATACAAATAGTACCTACAATCTTAGCTTTTTGGTTATTTATTACTACTTCCCCTTTTTCAAATAATTCTCTTCTAAAACCATCTGCATAACCTATTGGTATTGTTGCAATTTTCATTTTATCTTTAAAAATAAATTTTTGAGAATAACTAATTGCTTCTCCTTTATTTATTTCTTTTATAAATGTAATTTTTGTTTTTAATGTAGCAATTGGCTTTATATTTATAATTTCTTTTATACCATCATATGATTCATATCCATACATTATTATTCCTGGTCTTACATAATTTGAAACACCATCATCAAATTTTAATAATCCATTTGAAGCTGAAGAATGAATATATTTTATATTTTCAAAGTATTTTTTTACAATTTCTACAGCTTGTTTAAATTTGTCTAGCTGCATATTTGTATATTCTTCATCAAAGTCTGCTGATGATAAATGTGTATAAACTCCTTCTACAACTATGTTTTTGTTTTCTTTTGTTTTATCTATAAATTCTTCTAGGTGATTTATATTTATTCCTGTTCTATTCATTCCTGTTTCAATCTCTAAATGGACATTTACATTTGACTTTCTTTTTATTAATTCTTCTAAAAAAGATATATCACTTATACCAACTGTAATATTATATTCTTCTATTTCTTCGATATCATCTACATATGGTTGGTTTAAAACTAAAATTTCTTTCTTAAATCCTAACTTTCTTAGCTCTACCGCTTCTTGAACAATGGCTACAGAAACAATATCAAATTTATTTATTAATTCTAAATTTTTATTTATATATGTCCCATATCCATTAGCTTTAATCACAGGAATTAACTTCTTGTGTCCCACATACTCTTGAATATAATTTATATTTTCATTAAAATTTTTTATATTTACTTCCATTATTGTTGGTCTCATAAAATTTCTCCTTTCAATTTCCCATAACTTACTTTGTAATTACATCGCATAATTTATTCCTTTTGATACAATACTAGACATATTTTCAATTAATTCATCTATTTCTTTTGGTGTTACAATCATATTATAATCATTTGGATTTAAAACTTCTTTTATATCTTCATAATTATCCTTATTCTTCAAATTATTTAAATATTCATTAGATTTTGCTTCTTCTTGAAGTTTTGTTATAAATAGATCTAAACAATCATTAAGTAAAACAGCACTTTCTACAACTGTTGGTATTCCTATTGCCACAACTGGTATTCCTAAAGTATTTTGTGATAATTCTTTTCTAGTATTTCCAACTCCTGCACCTGGAATTATTCCTGTATCTGATATTTGTATTGTACTACTTATTCTTTCTATGCTTCGAGAAGCTAAAGCATCTATTACAATTAATAATTTCGGTTTTACATTTTGAACAATTCCTTCTAATATTTCCAATGTTTCTATTCCTGTTGTTCCAAGAACTCCAGGAGATATGGCACTTACAGGTCTTTCATTTTCATCTACATATTGTGGTAAATATTTAAAAATATGTCTTGTTATATCTATTGATTTTATAACTTTAGGTCCTAAAGAATCTGGTGTAACATACACATTTCCAAGACCTACCACTAATATATCACCTTTAGAATCTATATGCAAGTTTATAATATTTTTTAATTCTTTAGCTAAAACTTCTGCTGCTTTTTGTATTTCTTCATCTTCAGCTATTTTTAGCCTTTTTATATCTATTGTCACATATGTTCCGATTTTCTTTCCTATCGCTTGCTCTCCATTTTCATTTGTAATTTTCACACGCGTAATATTTAAATTATCATCTATATGTTCTTCTTCTGTTTCAATTCCATCAACCGCTTCTAAATTATTATTTTTTTTGAAAATGTCTCTTCTTTCTAAAGCTAAATCAGTTCTAAAATTATACATAAAAAATCTTCCTTTCTTAGGTTACACTACCACCTTTACATTATTATTTCAAAGAGATTTCTTTTTTATTCAAAATAATAGTATTATTATAAATCTTTATGCATATAATAAATTGTCACAGTTCAGTGAAACATTGTGCAAAGTAGCCAAACGCAGGGATAGCACTTTTCTTTCGAATACTTGGAGAAAGAAAACGTCCTATCCCGACGAGATTTGGCGGATTTTATAGTACTTATTTAACATTAACAATAAATTATAGAAAAAATGCAAAAACTCTTGACAAATTACTATTACGCGTTTATAATAGAAAAAGACATCGCGGGGTGGAGCAGTTGGCAGCTCGTCGGGCTCATAACCCGAAGGTCGTAAGTTCGAGTCTTACCCCCGCAACCAGCTCATCGCAAGTGCAATATCACTTGCGAATTTTTTATAAAAATTCGCTATGTGATATTTACTGCTCTTCGCTTTTCCCTTCAAATCTCGGCTTTCGCCTACGATTTGTGGGAACCCTATTACTGCTCCTTTTATGAAAAAAGTTTTACTCCGTAAATACTTTTTTCAATATATTTTATTTATATCTAACATACGGATTAGAAAATGTGATATTTAATTAAATTTTATATGCAGGTGTGGTGGAATTGGTAGACGCGATAGACTCAAAATCTATTATAGGAAACTATGTGTGGGTTCGAGTCCCACTACCTGCACCAAAATATCAAATAATTTTTAAAGCGCAAGATATTATAAAAATATCCTGCGCTTTTACATTACAAAAAATCCCAAAAGTGCCGGTCCCAAATGGTATTTACCAAAAAGGACCGTCCCCAATGGAAAATTTCCCAAAAGTGCCGGTCCCAAATGGGATTTTATATTCTTGTAAAAAATATTCCTATTACTATTAAGCCTATTACTATTCTGTATATTGCAAATACTTTAAAACTGCCTTTTTTTAAGTAATTTAGTAAAAATTTTATTATTAATATTCCAACTAAAAAGCTTGATAAAACTCCAAAGAAAAATGGTAACCCAAATGTAAAGTGTTTTAGGTCAAATACAACTGCAGCAAATGTTATTGGTGCTGCAAGCATAAATGAATATTTTGCAGCAGATTCTCTATCTACTTTAAGTAACCTTGCTACTGTCATTGTTATTCCTGACCTTGAAACTCCTGGAAATGCAGCTGCTAAACTTTGAGATAAACCAATAAGCATTGATTGTTTAAAGGTAATTTTACTGTACCTTACAGTTGATTCTGATTTTTTGTCTGCTATATATAAAATTATTCCCATAATTATTAATGTTATTGCAATAATTAACATTTGAATATTTAGATTATCTCCTATTATTTTTTCTGAGATTTTATCTAATATTAAACTTAATATTCCTGCTGGAATAGTTGCAAATACTAAGTACCAAAATATTCTTCCGGTTTCTTGTATGTTTTTTCTTTACAACTTGGTTATACCCTCCAATTATTAGGTTTACCCAATCTTTATAGAAAAATATTAATATTGCTAAAAGTGTACCTAAATGTAAAGCTACATCAAATGATTCCGAAATTTCTTCCCATCCAAAAACCCATGGAAATAAATTTAAATGTGCTGAACTAGATATTGGTAAAAATTCTGTTAATCCTTGAACTATACCTAAAATTATTGCGTGTATTATATTTGTCATTTTTATTCACTTCTTTCTTTTATTTATTTTTTAACATTTTCTCTAAAACAAGTATAAACATTGCATGGCTCCAACCTAGAGCTATTACCCAGTTTGCTTTTAGTGTTTTGTTGTCTACTTGTTCTCCTAAAAAGTTTAATTTACTTGCTGTTTTTATTACAAAATCAAAAGTTTCTTTTGCTTTAGTTCTTTCTCCATTTTCTAGGTAGTAAAGTGTCATCCACATATTTGCTATTGGCCAAGGATTCCCATTCATATAATGGTCTCCTTCAAACCTTTTAAATCCACCTGTATATGTCCTTAAATTTAGGTTTATTTTTTCTACTGTATTTAGTACCTTTTTCTCTTTTGGAGTAAATACCTTAAATGGTACTACACATCCTAATAAACTAATATCTGTTTTTTTATCATTTAAATTTCTTACATATGAATTTGAGGCCTTATCTACCATATTTTCATTTATGTATTTTTTAACTTCTGTTTGAAGTTTTTCTATTTCTAATTTTGATTTTTCAATTTTTTCATTTTTTAATCTATTATTTTCAAAATTAGATACATTTTTTCCTAATTGCTTATAAATTTTAAGCATAGATTCAAATGCTGCATATATACTTGCCATTGAATACATATGTATTCCTTCACACATTTCCCATAAATCATAACTTATATGATATTTATTTGTATTTTCAAAAATATCTTTTACATATCTTTTTAAGAAATCTATCGCCTTTTCACACATTGGAAGTACATCTTTTAAGAATTTTTCATCTTTTGTGTACTCAAAATGTGAATATACACCATATATTACACTTGCAGTTTCATCTATTTGGTAACCCCAGCATGGTGCTAAACGCATATCTGAGAAAAATCTTTGCTCCCACATTCCATTTTTACTTTGAGTTTGTTTGCAAAATACTTTGTAAAATTTATCAACTTCTCCTGTCATACCTAATACATCCATTGCTTTTGTAATAAAAACTGCATCTCTTGGCCATGTATAACAATACCTTCCACATTTAGTAAAATTATCATCTATTTCTGGAGAAGCTATTATTCCGCCAGTTTCCGCATTTACATATAGTGGTAATAATAAAATTGTTCTATAATATATATCTAATAATCTTTCTTCATATGCATTTTCAGGCTCTTTTAGTTTTAATTTATCATGTGTTTTTAAATATTTTCTCCAGTAATTTTTTGTTTTTGTATATTCTGAATTTAAATCGATCTTTCTTATTCTTTCTATTTGCTCTTCTATATCTGCCATTTTACTTGGAGTAGGCTCTATAAGCATTAATATATCTATTTGTTTTTTCTCTCCTGGTTTCAATTTTTCTAAATTGTAAGATATTGCAGATTCATTTGACATTCCGTATATAGTCTTTATCCGAAATTTCACCTGAACTTATAGTGTTTTTAGCTCCATTTATTTGGTGAGATGAAATTTTTGTATCTTTACTAAATGTTGAAACCATATAATCGTGTGAATATTGTGTCATTCCATTATCTATAATTTTGCAACCAACAAAATTATTTTGGCTAGAAACTAGCCCTTGATGAACTAAAAAACTCACATCTAAATCTATATTATTTTCATTTATAAATGTAAATCTTCTAACTAAAACATCTTCTTTTATTGGTATAAAATCTGTTTGTAATATTTTTATATTGAAATATGTGTTTATTATTTCTGTATTTAAAATATTTGTATTTATATCATAATATTGTTTATAAGTGTTATTTATGTCATTATGTAGATATATAATTCCTGAATCATTTATTTTTACTCCTAAATGGCTAAAATCTATTTGTTGTTTCATACTCCTTTCTGGGAAGTATAATCTTTGTAATTCTCCTTTGTGTGTAAATGTTGCTAGTATGCTTTTGTTTCCTATTATTGCTTCATTTAAGTACTTTTCCATTTTTTAATCCTTCCTTTAACCTTCAATTATATTTAATATGCTGTTTTCTAATGTTTTCATTTTTTGTTTTATTCTAAACATATCTTCATCTTTTAATTCTGGATTATTTATATCTTCTGTTACAGCTTGTTTCATATCATCTATTTGTGCTTGTATTATGTTTAATTTATTTAAAATTTCGTGTCTTATTGTTTTTGGTTTATTTTCTTTTATTGTAGAAATTAATTCAGGCAATTCTTTAACATTATAAGTTTCCCCATATTCTGGTATTGTAACTAAAATGCCAGCTTCTTCTTCAATTTTTTGTTTTAAAACATTTTGTGCTTTTTCTTCCCCATGTACTAAAAAAATATGTTTTGGCATTTTGTTTCTAAATGAATATATAAAATTCATAAGCCATTCTTGGTCTGCATGTCCTGAATAACCTTCAATATATTCAACTCTTGCATTTACTGCCATTTCTTCGCCAAATATTTTTACAGTTTTTTCTCCATTTACAATTTTATGTCCTAATGTTCCTGGTGCTTGGTAACCAACAAATAAAATTGTATTTTTAGGGTCCCATATATTGTGTTTTAAATGATGTTTTATTCTTCCAACATCACACATTCCACTTGCTGAGATTATGATTGATGGCTCTTCTCTTTCATTTAAAGCTTTTGAGTCATCTGCTGTAATTGAAAAGTGAAGTCCTGGGAATTCAAGTGGGTTATCTCCTTTTTCAATTTCTTGCTTAGTCTCGTCATCAAATAAATCCATATTTTCTTTAAAAACTTCAGTTGCAGATATTGCTAGTGGACTATCTACAAAAACATCTGCATTCATTAAAGTTCTATATTCTTTTATAAATTCTTCATCATCTTTTGTTTCTTTTATTTTATCTAGTTCATACAAAATTTCTTGTGTTCTTCCTACTGCAAATGATGGAATTATAACATTTCCACCTCTATCTAGTGTTTCAGATACTATTTTTAAAAATAGTTCTGCTTTATTCTCGTTTTTCATATGAAGTCTATCTCCATATGTAGATTCCATTACTAAATAATCTGCATCAGAAATCATAGTTGGTTCACTAAGCAGTGGTATATCATTATTTCCTATATCTCCTGAAAATACTACTTTTACTTCTTTATCTTCTTCTCTAACCCAAACTTCTATAATGCTTGAACCTAACATATGTCCTGCATCATTGAACCTTACATGTATATCGTTTGAAATTTCTATTATTTGGTCATAAACTACTGGCTCGAAAATTTCTAAACATCTTACAGCCTCTTCTGCTGTATACATTGGTTCCATTTCTGGTAAACCTTTTCTTTGTCTTTTTCTATTTTTCCAAGCAAGCTCCATTTCTTGAATATGTCCGGCTATCTGGTAACATTAAACTACATAAATCACAAGTTGCCTTATGTGCATAAACTTTGTTTCTAAATCCTTCTTTATATAGTTTTGGAATTCTTCCAGAATGGTCAATATGTGCATGTGTTAATAGCATAAAGTCAATTTCTGCTGGATTAAATTCAAATGGTGCCTCGTTTTCATATTCATCTTCTGCTTGTCCTTGGTACATTCCACAATCTACTAAAAATTTTGCATTTTCAGTTTCAACTAAAAAATTTGAACCTGTAACTGTTTTGGCAGCTCCTAAAAAAGTAATTTTCATACGTTTTTCCTTCCTTCATGAATGTAATGTAACTTTAAATAATAACTTAGTTTTAAATTATTATTTATATTTTAACAAAACACAAAAAAAATATCAATAAGGAAATTGCGAAATTTGAAAACAATATAAAAATAAACTAAAACAAATATGGT
>CAMVKF010000069.1 GCA_947168035.1 uncultured Clostridia bacterium
ATAAATTTAAATTTATTATGGTTTAATTTTTAATTATACTTTTATTTTTCTAATAAATTATATTAGCGTTCCGATTTGTTCTATACTAGAAAAATTCTCTAAAATTTTTTGTATAGAAGTTTTTCTAACATTAAATTTTTAGATTAATAGTATTCAAAATAGAATAAAAAAGAGGATATAATTTATGAAAAGTAAATTTCTAAGCTTTATATTATTTGTAATTCTAATAATTTTAGTTATATCTATTTCTATATTTGGTTATGTAATATATATAGAATTATTTGAAGATACAGAATCATTTAGCTATAAATTAAGTGATATTTCGATAGAAGAACCTACAGAAATAAAAAATAAAGTTGAAAAAAGCGAACAAACAAGTATAACTCAAAAAATTCAAAGTGTAATTAATAATTCTGATGAAACTCAAAATTTACCAAGATATAAGGAACCTAGTGGGAGTGATTTTTTTTATGCACAATTGAATTCAAACCAAAAAATAATATATAATGGACTAAATGAAAATAAAAAGTATTTAAAGCAAGGAGATTATGTAATAAAATACGGAGAAGCTTTTTCAGAACTTTTAAAAACTGAAACAGGTGGAGATGTATTAGGAAATGATTACCAAACAGCGATAGAAGCATTTTTACATGACAACCCAGATTTATTTTACCTAGATGTAAATAAAATGTATTTAAATATTGAAACAACAACAAAACTATTTGCAACAACACATAAAGTGTATATAGCGCCAGCTCAAGGTTCAAATTATTTAAATAGTGAATTTACAACGAATGAACAAATTGCAAGTGCAATTCAAGCAATTGAGCAAATTAGAGATAATGTTATAGCTAAATTAAATGGTACAGATTATCAAAATATAATGTTTATACATGATTATTTAGTAAATAATATCGAATATGATTCTAGTTACCAGGGGATAGGTAGTTATAGTATTTATGGTGCTTTAATAGAAAAAAAATGTGTATGTGAAGGATATGCTAAAGCATTTAAGTATTTGTCAAATGCAGCAGGGTATGAATGTGAAATGTTACAAGGTACTGCAACAAATAGTACAGGGCAAACAGAAAGTCATGCATGGAATTGTGTAAAATTAAATGATGTATGGTATCAAGTAGATACTACTTGGGATGATCCAATTTTAATGCGGAAAAAATAATAGACTAACTGCTGAGATGAAATATAGATATTTTTTAAAGGGAACAGATAAATTTGAGAAAGACCATAAACTGGAATTTCAGTTTTCAAAAAATGGAAAAAACTTTTCGTATCCTAGTTTGAGTAAGATAGATTATTAAAGAAGGGCAAATAATGATAGCAGAAGTAATTATAGATAGTAAAGCAAGAAAATTAAATAGAAAATTTGACTATAAAATTCCAAAAGCTCTAGAAGAAATTGTTGATGTTGGAAGTAGAGTGTTAGTTCCATTTGGAAATTTTAAGTCTTTAGAACAAGGCTATATAATCAAAATAAAAGAGAAAACAGAGTATGAGGTTAAAGAAATTGCAGGTTTAGAAGAAAAATTATCCTCAGATAAAATTTTAATTGCAAGATGGATGGCAAGAAAATATTTTGCAAATGTTTCAGAATGTATTAAATTAATGCTTACTCCAGGGACTAAAGGAAAAGAAGAAAAAATAAAAGATAAAAAAATTAATTTTGTATATCTAACAAAAAAAATAAGTGAAGATGATTTAAAAACTTTAAGGGGAGAAAAACAAAAAAAATTATTAAGTTTTATAGAAAAAAATGAGGGTATGACAATACCTGAATTGATTGAATTTACAGGAGTTTCACGAGAAACAGTAAATTCACTAATAAAAAAAGAGATAATAGAAATTAAAGAAGAAAAAATTGATAGAAATCCATTAAATCTTAAAAAAGTAAATAAAAGTACAAGCTTAAAATTAACTGAAGAACAAGAATTAGCATATAACGAAATTATTAAATCTTTTAAACAAAAAGAATTTAAGGAGTTTTTACTTTATGGTGTTACAGGTTCGGGAAAAACAGAGGTTTATTTACAATTGATACAAGAGGTATTAAATAATAACAAAGATGTAATAGTACTTGTTCCAGAAATTTCTCTAACACCTCAAATGTTAGATAGATTTATACGGAAGATTTGGTAAAGAAAAAATTGCGGTTTTACACAGCAAATTATCAATTGGGGAAAGACATGATGAATGGGAAAGAATAAAACAAAATAGGGCAAAAATTGTAATTGGAGCAAGGTCAGCAATATTTGCTCCTTTTAACAATTTAGGGTTAATAATAATAGATGAAGAGCATGATGGTTCATATAAATCTGAAGCATCTCCAAGGTACTCTGCAATAGATGTTGCAGAATTTATTGCCAAACAAAAAAATATTCCACTAGTTTTAGGAAGCGCAACTCCAGATTTGCCTTCATTTTATAAAGCAGAAAATAATGAAATAACAAAACTTACACTCACCAAAAGAGCAAATGCCTCAAATTTGCCAGAAGTAGAAATAGTAGATTTAAAGCAAGAGTTAGCACTTGGAAATAAATCTATGATAAGTACTTTATTATTAAAAGAAATAGAAAGTAAATTAAAAGCTAAACAGCAAATTATTTTATTTTTAAATAGAAGAGGGTATTCTACATTTATAATGTGTAGAGATTGTGGTTATACTTTAAAATGTCCAAATTGTAATATTAGCCTTACATACCATATGACTCAAAACATTCTAAAATGCCATTATTGTGGGTATACCAAAAAAAAGGTTAATATTTGCCCAAATTGTAATAGCACAAAAATAAGGTATTTTGGAGCAGGAACTCAAAAATTAGAGCAAGAAATAAAAAAACTATTTCCTGATGCTACAACCATTAGAATGGATATAGATACAGTAAATAAGAAAAATTCACATGAACAAATGTTAACTAAATTTAAAGAAGAAGGTATAGATATATTAATTGGAACACAAATGGTAGTAAAAGGACACCATTTTCCAAAAGTAACACTAGTTGGAGTAATTGCAGCAGACGGTTCTTTAAACCAAGACGATTTTAGAGCAAATGAAAGAACTTTTCAAATTTTAACACAAGTTGCACGGAAGGGCAGGTAGAGAGAATTTGCCGGGAAAAGTAATTATTCAAACATATAACCCAAATAGTTTTCCAATTGAATTTTCTAAAAAACAAGATTATGACAAATTTTATAAAACAGAAATAACTCTAAGAAAACAGTTGAAATATCCGCCATTTTGCGATATAATATTAATTGGTTTTATAGGAGAAGATGAAGTAGAAATAAAAAATGTTAGTACATATATGTATAAATTATTAAAACAAAATTTAGAAAAATATAGTATAAATGTTTTCCTGCCAATGCCATCGCCGATAGATAAAATTCAAAATAAATTAAGATGGAGAATAATAGCAAAAGGAAATGTAACAAATGATGTAAATATTATAATTAACAAGTGTTTACAAAATATATATGAGAAAAATCTTAAAAATACTAAAATTTATGTTGATATTAATCCAAATAATATGATGTAGGGAAGTTTGAAAAACAATTGTTACAATTCACAGCTAAAAATGTTCAAAGTCCGCGCCAGTGATTACTATATAAATATTTTAAGAAAAATCGAATGTGATTGGAGCAATTGAGCAAGTTCTTAATGAATTTTATGGAAAGAGTTCAAGCTCGCCTTGGAAGGGTGCCATAAAAGGCATTTAGAAATTGCTCAGTTGCGAATTGAGCCGAGATTTTTCGAAAAATATTTATATAGTAATCACGTAGGCAGGACTATTAAAACTTGATGGCTGTGAATAGTAACAAATAATTACAAGATTTAAAAAATAATTACAATTTTGGCAAAGAAAGGAAAGTGATGAGTTGTGGCGCTTAGGCAAATACGTATGCAAAATGATGAAATTTTAAGGAAAAAATCAAGAGAAGTAAATGTTGAAGAAATAAGTATGGAAAAAAACCAAGGATTAATTGATGATATGTTAGATACAATGTACCACTACAATGGAGTTGGGTTAGCTGCAATTCAAGTTGGAATTTTAAAACAGATAATAGTAATTGATGTTGAAGATGGACAAGGGCCGTATATATTAATAAATCCTAAAATACTAAAAACCAAAGGGCAAAAAGAATGTGATGAAGGGTGTTTAAGTTTCCCTAATGAATTTGGAAAAGTAGTAAGACCAACAGAAGTAGTAGTAGAGTTTTATGATAGATTTGGCAAATTTACTAAATTAAAAGCTAAAGACCTACTCGCTCAAGCGATTTGCCACGAAGTTGATCATTTAAATGGAATAGTATTTACAGATTTAGTTATTCCAGGAACATTAGAATATGTAACTTAAATGAAAAGTTTTGAAAGATAGAAAAATTAGGTAGAGTTAGATCTTTCAAATAGCAACAAAAAAATAATACTTTCATAAAAGGGGTGAGATTAGTGGGAGAGAATGAAGACATAAAAAAAATAGTAAATGAAGAAAACAATGACATCAAATTAGTTGACTTAGCTACAGAACTCTTGGGATATGAGGATGAAGAAATCGAGAAAATATGTAAAGACTTAGATGACAAATCATTGGCTATAGTTCTAGAGCAAGCAGAGACCAAAATACAACTTAAAATAATTTCATTTATAGACAATAGCCGTATTTTAAAGCTTTTTGGACTTATGTCTAAGGACGATATTGCAGATGTGCTTGGAAGTATAAATACAGGGAGAAGAAAGCAAATCATAAACATAATGAAAGAAGGAGATAAGGCAATAATAAAGCAATTATTAGGTTACAAAGATGATTCGGCAGGAGGAATAATGACAACAGAATATATTGCTTTAAATAAAAGATTAACAATAAGCCAGGCGATAGATAAAATAAAAGAAATTACTCCAAAAACAGAATATATTCAAACAATATATGTAACAAATGAAAATAGAAAAATAATAGGAACAGTGGATTTAAGAGATATTTTAATATCTAATGCTAATCAAAAATTAGAAGACATAGTAAATGAAAATTTTATATATGTAACTCCTGAAGTAGACCAAGAAGAGGTTGCACAAATAGTTTCTAAATATGACTTAAGTGCAATACCAGTTTTAAATAGCAGAAAAAGAATGCTGGGTATTATTACAATTGATGATATAGTAGATGTTTTAGTTGAAGAGCAAACAGAAGATATTTTAAAAATGGGTGGTGTCGCAAAAGAAGAAACTTTAGACAGCACACTATTGGACTCTATAAAAATGAGACTTCCTTGGCTATTAATAAATCTTGTAACTGCATTTTTAGCAGCACTGACTGTTAAAATGTTTGAGGGAACAATCGCAAAAGTTGTTGCACTTTCAGCTACAATGTCTATTGTTACAGGAATGGGAGGAAATGCAGGAACTCAAACAGTTTCAATTATTATTAGAAACCTAGCAATGGGTAAAGTAAAATTTAAAGATGTAAAACATTTAATTTTAAAAGAAGTATTATTGGGAGTAATAAATGGTGCAGCAATAGGAGTAGTTACAGGTCTAGTAGTTATGGCAATATATAAAAATATGTACTTAGGGTTAATAATATTCTTAGCAATGGTTGGAAACTTAATAATTTCAGGCTTTTTTGGGCTAATAATACCAATAATATTAGAAAAATTAAATATAGACCCTGCACTATCATCATCAATATTTTTAACTACAGCAACAGATGTACTAGGATTTTTCTTGTTTTTGAGTTTAGCGAGTATATTTTTACCTAAACTAATGATTTGAAAGGAATTTTAAGTAAAATGGATGAAGAAAAAGATTTACAAAATCTTGTAGAAATATTGAAAACAAAATCTGCAAGTGAAGAATTAATATATTCAATTAATAAAGATATAAAAAATGGTGATTTTAATGGCGCTTTAGAAAAAATTGAAAATTTTTTAGAGGAAACAAACAAAAAAGAAATTGTTGTAGATTATGCGCAAGAAGAAATAGAGCCGATAGATATAAAGAAATTAGAAAATAAGGAAAGCGTTTACCCTGAAAAACTAACAAATATTAAAATAGAAAAAGATTTTATTGGTATGTTATTAAATAATCCTAAATTAATGTCTAAATATTATATTTTGCATGATGAATGTTATTTTGAAAGTAAGATATTATTAGAAATTTATAAGGGAATAGTTTTTACAGAAGGAGAAGCATATACTCCATATTTAGCCAAAAAAGGTTATAATTTTGGTAAAACTGATTATGAAATAAATGAAGCTAAAAAAGCACTAAAAGCTGAATATAGCAGAAGTAATCTTGAAATGGAAAAAATATATTTAGAGATAAAAAAACTATTTATATTAAGAAAAAACTATTTGGCTATGCCAATATCGAGTATTCAAAATTCAATAGAAAAAATAACAGATTATAAATTATACAATAAAATGTCTGAACAAGAAGTAAAAAATGCAGTTAGCCAAGTCTTAATTACAGATAAGTTTAAACAATCTATTTTAAGTAAAGATATTACAAACTTTTTAGTAAAAGGTGAAAATAATTTAATAAATGGATTACCATTTCCATTTAGAATATTATCTAGTGTTTTTAAAGGAATAAGAAAAGGAGAATTAATGTCTTTTGCAATGCCATCAAATGCTGGTAAGAGTAGATTAAGTGTAAGTTTAGCAGCATATGTAGCATTTGTAAATAAACAAAAGGTTCTATTAGTTTCAAACGAAATGTCAGAAGAAAAGATGAAATTATGCTTAATTACTACTGTTTTAAATAATGAAGTATACCAAAAATTACATGGAATTGATATAAAAAAGACAGAGGGAGAATTGCTAGAATTAAAATTTAGACCAGATGACCCTAATTCATGTGTTATAGATGAAAATGGTTATATTTTAAGATTTGAAAATGAGTCGCAAGAAGAATTTTCAAAACGTCTTGAAACACTATCAACTGAATTTAAAAAAGTTTTACAAGTAACAGAGTGGATAAACAGCCAAATAAATAATGCAATATATTTTGTAAATATAACAGACCATACAAATGATGAACTACAAAAAATAATTATGAATTATTACTATAAATATGATATTCACTATATGTTTTATGATACATTAAAAACAGATACATCAAATATTGGAAATGGTGAAGAAATTAAAAGAACAGCAACTATACTTTCAAATTTAGCACAAAATTTAGGAATTTTTATTGGTTCATCATTACAGCTTACTGAAACATCTACACTTCCAGTTAACTTAGATGTAAACGATTTGGCAGTAAGTAGAACAGTTAAAGAAGTATTAGATACATTAATGTTAATGAAACAAATTCATAACGAAGATTTGGATGATTATGAATTTTCAGAAAACGAAGTTGATACAAAGTTCTATAATCTTGAAAGATATAGAGATCCAAATGTTAGATATTATGCATGTGTTGTAGACAAGAACCGTGCTGGTGCAAAACCTAAAGTTCTATTTAGATTAAATCTTGCATATAATGAATGGTTTGAGCTTGGATATCTAAGACTAAAAACAGGAAAAAGTGGGTATGAAGAATACGCAGATTAATTATCATATAAGGCACTACACAATTATATTTTGTGTGGTGCTTTATTTGAC
>CAMVKF010000070.1 GCA_947168035.1 uncultured Clostridia bacterium
GATACTCCGCATACTATTTTATCATTTTCATTAATTAAATTATATTTTTTTATTGTTTCTAAAACCTTTTTTTTCATATTTCACCGATTCACTATTTATATTTTTTGTATATTTCCCCTCTATTATCTATATCAATTATATTGATTAATATTTCATCTTCAATTATTTTATAAACAATACGTATTTCACCAACTCTTAATCTGTAGAGTTCTTCTTTGGTTTGCATTCTTTTTACATCTCCATTTGGCAATTCAAAAATTGCTTTATAGATTCTTTTTTGTTGAACTTTATCCTGTCTATCTATAAATTTTTGTGGTCTTTTTTCAATTTTAATCTTGTAAATCGTCAATAGTCATCCCTGCTTTCTTTAAAGCTTCTTCTAATGTTACTGCTTCTTCTTCTTCTTTTTTTCTTTCTTCTTCGCTTTTTGAATAATAATCTATTAACATTAATTTTTCTGTTGTATCCATATTTTCTATTATTGCATCTGGAACAAGTGCTAATACTTTCATATTTATTATACTTTCAAAAAATGAATTAGCCATTTTAATTTCGCTTTCACTTAATTTATATAATATTTCATTTATATTCATAATAGTTTGTTTTTGATTCTCACTCATTTGCTTTTCACTCTCCTCTTTTATATTATAGTATTTTAACTAACCTTCAAACCCTCTTGCTAAATTAACAAACTTGGTATAATTTCCCATCCATAATAGTTTTACTGTTCCTGTAGAACCTGCTCTGTGTTTTGCAATTATTACTTCTGAGATGTCCTTTTCTTCTGAATCTGGGTTATAGTAGTCATCTCTATATAAAAACATAACAATATCTGCATCTTGCTCTATTGAACCAGATTCACGTAAATCTGAAAGCATTGGTCTATGGTCAGGCCTTTGCTCCACGGCTCTCGAAAGCTGTGATAATGCAATTACAGGTACATTAAGCTCTTTTGCTAAAATTTTTAATGACCTACTTATTTCTGCAATTTCTTGTTCACGGCTTCCTATTTTTCTACTTCCGCTTCCTTGTATTAATTGAATATAATCTATTACAATTAACCCAATGTTTTTTTCCATTTTTAATTTTCTGCATTTTGTTCTTATTTCCATTATTGAAATACCTGGTGTATCATCTATATATATTCCAGAATCTGAAATTGGACCTATTACAGATGCAAGTTTAGACCAATCATCTTCTTCTAATTTTCCTGTCATTATTTTATTACTATCTACCATTGCTTCCATACATAAAATTCTGTTTACTAATTGATCTTTAGACATTTCTAAGTTAAAAACTGCAACTGGTACGTTTTCTCTAATTGCTGCATGTGCTGCTATGTTTAATGCAAATGCTGTTTTTCCCATTGCAGGCCTTGCTGCAATTAAAATTAAGTCTGAACCATGTAATCCTGCTGTTTTATCATCTAAATCTGAAAAGCCTGTTGGAACTCCTGTTATTTTAGATTTTTGGTTGTATAATTCTTCAAGTTTTGTAAAGCTTTCTATTAATACATCTTTAATTGGTGTATAACTTTTTTGGTTTTTATTTTGTATTAAGTCAAATATTTTCTTTTCTGCACCTGCCATAATATTTTCGACATCTTCTGTTTGGTTATAGCCTAAATCAATTATTTCGTTTGCAGTTTTTATTAAACTTCTTAATATTGCTTTTTCTTCAACTATATCTATATATTTTTGAGCATTTGCAGTTGTAGGTACTTTATCTGGCAAAACTGCTAAATATTCATACCCACCTACTTTTTCAAAACTGTTCATTGAGGTAAGCTCATCTTTTACAGTTACTAAATCTATTGGCTCAGATTTATTATATAAATTCACCATTGCCTCAAATATGAGTTTATTATCTTCTCTATAAAAACTTTCTGTTTTTAATTTCTCTACTGCTGATAAAACTGAGTCTTTATCTGTAAGCATGCTTCCTAAAACCGCTTGCTCTGCTTCTATATCATTTGGTGGTATTTTTCCTAATTCCATATTTTATCCTCTCTTAACTTATTCTCCTAAAACCTCTACATTAAGTTCTGCAATTACTCCCTCAAAAAGTTTTATTTGGACTTTTGTTGTTCCTAAAGTTTTTATAGTTTCTTTTAAGTCAATTTTCTTTTTGTCTACTTTTATTGTATATTCTTTTTCTAAGTTCTCGGCTATTTCTTTGGTAGATACTCCACCAAATACTTTACCATTTGCCCCTGCTTTTACTTTTATTTGTAATTTTATATTTTTTATTTTTTCAGCTAATTTTAAAGCTTCTTCTTTTTCTTGGTTTTTCTTAAAACTTTCTGCATTTTTTTTTGATTGTAATTTTGCTAAGTTTCCGAGGTGTAGCCTCTACCGCTAAACCTTTAACGAATAAATAATTTCTTGCATAACCATCAGCTGCATTTATTATTTCATCTTTTTTTCCTACACCTTTTATATTTTCTTTTAAAATAACCTTCATAAATAATTCCTCCTTTTGTAGAGTGCTTAAAAAAGCATCTCTCACAACATTTCTTCCTATTATAACAAAAAATCATACAATAATTAATATTTATTGTATGATAATATATTAACATAAAATTTTATATAAATCAATAAAAACTTTTTATTTTCTGGCTGGGGGACAAAAAGAACCGGTACCAATGTACCCATATATTCTACACACGAGATGCCTGCTATTATTGAAAATACTTTTTGAAATGTATATTCATTTACTCCTATAATTTTTGCCAATTGTTTATAATCAATTCTTTCCTCTAGATTTTCTTCTATATAATCTATTATTTTATTTAGTTCTAAAAATAAATTCATATGTTTTTTGAGGCACCTTTCTAAAATATAATATCATTTTCATTTAAAATAATTTCTTTTAAATCTTCTTTTAAAATAGGTAAACTCTCTTTAATAGTACCCCATAATACTGATAAATCAACATTCTCATAATCGTGTATAATTCTATTTCTCATTCCTTTTATACTATTCCAAGGAATATTCTTGTGCTTTTCTATTGTTTCATCTGTAATTTCCTTAACAAGTTCACCAATTTGAGAAACAGAAAAAGCACAAGCTGTTATTGTTTTTTTATCATCTAAAAAATCTTTAGCTTCTACCCCATTAATATAATCTTCTACATCATCAATATATCCAATTATTTTTTGAATAATTATTCTATCTCTACTTTTCATATATAACTACTCCTTCTCTTTGAATATCTTTGTAAATTCGGCTATCTTTTTGTATTTCTGATATTTCAAATAAATCGATATTTTTTTGTAATTTCTCAACAAGCTCCTCCAATAAACCATAAAAATAAATATTTAATAATGTTCCATTACTATCTATTACTAAATCTATGTCACTTTTTGAAGTTTGAGTATTTTTCGCATATGAACCAAATAAAATTGCTTTTTTAACAGAAAAATTCTTTAATATATCTCCTAATATTTTTTTTAATTCTTCTATGGAATATATCTTTTCATTCATATTTTTGCAATTCCTTTCATAAAATTATAGGCAAAGAGACATTTTGAGGAACAAATATACAATCTTCTTTTCCTTTGTTTACCTATATTGTACTATATGAACATAAAAAAAGCAAGAAAATCTCTTGCTTTTTTATGTCGAACTTTTATCTTTTATGCAAACAATCATCTTTTAATTTACTTTTAAAAAAAATTGAATGTTCGCTTGTTTTTTTATGACAAAACAGAGTATAATGTAAACATCCTTTTTACAAAGGAAATCTTTGGGAAAGGAGGATAGATATATGCACTACCCTGAATTAATCTGGCATTTAATTGAAATAGTTTTACAAAAAGAAAAAAATACAAATCAAGAAATTGATGAAGTGAAAAACAACACATTAAATGCTGAAAAACAAAATGAGACTGAATAAGTCGATGAAATGGTACAGCACTACCACATTGCTGTACCATTCATTTTTTTAATAAAAAAAATGAATTAAGTGCTACCACACACTTAATTCGATAGATATACGAACTTTTTGTTACTTAATTAAGTTAATTGTAGTATACTACATTTTTTAGTATATGTCAAATATTTTTTTTAATTCATTATTTATGTAAATAACGTTAAAAATATCTCACCAATAACTAGAAAACAAATCTTATTTGCTATTTATTCCTATTATTCCTCCGCACAATTCCGCCTAGTATTCCTATTGTAATCATAATTAGTGCTGCTATATTAATACTAAAGTTTGAATTTAATATACTAGATAGAATATACAACATAAATACATATGTACCACCTATTATTGCTCCATTTATTAATCCGTTCTTTTTTATTTTTTTTGTAGAAATTGAACTACCTACTAAAATGCTTATTCCTGTTACTGTAATTATTACAGGTTTTATTGTTGCTTCTTGCAAATCAGTATATACAAGTAAAACCGCAAATATTGTAAGAAGCACTAATGTGAATAAAATAGCTATTATTACTCCTTTTATAATACTAATAAATTTGTTTTCTGTTTTGAAAATTTCCATAAACACTCACGTTCCTTTTTTATTTATTAGTATTATATATATTCACTCTATAAAAACTTATTCTTTAACTTCTTTTTTATTTAAAAATTTATTTTAATCCATCCCATTCTTTTAAAAACTCATCAACAAATATTTTCACAAAAGCTGTCCTTTCTTCAGCTATTTTCTTAGCTGTAACTGTATTCATGTTTTCTCCAAGTTTAAATAACTTATGATAAAAATGATGTATAACAGATGGATCCACTACAACTTTATTCTCAATATAATTTTCAGCATTATTTAATGGAATTTCCTCATTATACATAGGCATATTATGTAGAGCCATATACGAGAATACTCTTCCAATTCCAATTGCACCAATAGCTTCTAAGTTGTCTGCATCTTGCAATATTAAAGTATTTATATCTTTAATATTATTTCCATTCCAATTATATTTTTCATGGTATTCAATGCAAAGACAAATCTTTTTTACATAATCTTCATTTAAATCAATGTGAGATAATATATTTCTAACTTCACTTATAGAATCTTTTGGCGATACGAAAGTTCCTGTTTTTTTTTGCATTATTCTATGTACATCATGTAAAAAGGCTGATATTCCAATAATTAATCTGTCTCCACCTTCTTTTTCTTGTATATGTAGTGCCAACCTCATTGTTCTTTCTAAATGACCTATATCATGCCCACCATAATCATCTTTAAATAGTTCTATAACAAATGGTTTTAATTTTTCTATATATTCTTCTAACATATTTTTACCCCCTAAATATCTACTTTATAAAAATAATTATTTGAATTTATGCTTTTCTTTCATATGTTATATACTCATATTCTAGATTGTTTTCATCTTTATTTACTCCTGAACGTTCTATAACTTGCCACTCATTTTCATTTACTGTTGGGAAATAGGCATCTCCTATATATTCTTTGTTTATTTGAGTTATATATAACTTATTACACTTAGGTAATAATAACTCATATATCTTAGCTCCACCTATTACAAAGTTTTCGTTATTATCTTGTACATATTTATCTATTTCAGAAATATCATTAATAATTATTACATTTTCATTATTTATTTTATAATTTTTGTCTCTAGATAAAACTATATGTAATCTATTTGGTAAAACTCTTCCTAATGATTCAAATGTTTTTCTTCCCATAATTATTACATGGTCTGTGGTTAATTGTTTAAACCTTTTTAAATCATCTTTTATATGCCATAAAAGTTGATTGTCTTTTCCTATTGCATTATTTTTTGCTTTTGCAACTATAATACTTAACATATTTATCCCCTTTTAATTTGCTACTTCAAATGTTCCTATTTTTACTTCTTTGTTATAATCATAACCTTCAATCTCAAAATCTTCTACTTTGAAATCATAAAAGTTTGTTGTTTTATTTTTTATTATAAGTTTTGGTGAAACATCCATTGGTTTTGCTTCTATTAATTTTTTAATTAATGGAACATGTCTATCATAAATATGACAATCACCTATGTTATGTGTAAGTGTTCCTGGTTTTAATCCTACGCACTGTGCAACCATACATAATAATGCAGCATATTGCATTGTGTTCCATCCATTTGCAGCTAACATATCTTGAGAACGTTGGTTTAAAATTAAGTGTAATTTATTTTCTTTTACTAACCATTGTGTAGAATATGCACATGGCTCTAAATTCATATCTTTTAGGTCCTCAAAATTAAATATATTGGTCATTATTCTTCTGCTTGCTGGATCTTTTTTTAATAAATAAAGCATATAATCTACTTGGTCTAAACTTTGCATTCCATCTTTGGTTTTAAATTCATATTTTTTTCCCATTTGGTATCCATACGCTTTCCCTATAGTTCCATCTTCTCCTGCCCATTGATCCCAAATATGTGAATTTAAATCTTCAACTTTGTTTGATTTTTTTTGCCAAATCCATAATATTTCATCTATGGCTCTTTTTACTGTATTTGAATTATTTCTCAATGTAATCATTGGAAATTCTTTTTCTACATTATATTTATTTGTTACACCTACAATTGAATAATAATTTGCTTCTTCCCCATCAGCCCATCTAGTTCTAACTCCTGTTCCAGCTGATGAATATCCATTTTCTAATATTTCTTTGCAAGTATCTATAAAATTTTTATCTGCTTCGGTCATTTTTTCCATTCCTTTCTATTTTTTATTTTTTTCTAAAATTAATTTTTCATAACATTTTCTACATACTGGTATATATTGGCTGTCTCCTATTACTATGTCTGTGTTTTTTTCTCCATTATAGTATGAATATACTGCATTATCATTTCTACAAATTTCACAAATTGATGTCATCATTTTTATATTGTCTGCAATACAAAACAAGTCTCCCATTTTTCCAAATGGCTTTTTCTCTGATGTTAAATTTAAACCCGCAATATAAAATCTCTTTCCATTTCCCGCCATTTCTTCAATTGTTTTAATATCACCTTTTAAAAATTGAAACTCATCTATAAAATAAATATCTGCATCATATTTTTTAAGTTCTTCTATATTTTCTATATTATTTGCCTTACATTGTTTTCCATATCTTGTTGAAACAATGTTATCACCTGTTCTAGTATCTAATTTAGGCTTAAACATCATTGCATTTTTACCTGCAATTAATTGCCTATCAAATTCATTCATAATATACATACTTTTTCCGACACTTCATAGGTCCTGAAAATACATTTATATCTCCCATTTTAATATTCCATTCCTCTCTAAAGGCACATATAGTTTGTAAAAGAATTGTGCTTTTGGCTAGGCGGACAAGCAAGAAAGAGCGGA
>CAMVKF010000071.1 GCA_947168035.1 uncultured Clostridia bacterium
CTATTATATAGGAGTTGCATGAGGTTTTCAATACGCCTTTTCGTTGACCGCTTACGATTATATAATTATATTCTTTTATAGTTGCTTCAGATTTACCACTAGAATTTAATTTTAGCCATCTTTCTGCGTAAGACTTAAAAGTTATCTTATTGTTAGAAATTTGCTCTGTATTCAATTTATAGTTCAATTCTATATATTGATTATATAAATCTTTTTCATTATCAGAGTAAAGATAGTAAGATTGACCTTTATAATCCTTTTTCTTCATAAGCCTACCATCTTTTCGAATAGTATATGTCATATCTCTATATTTAGCCATAAAAACCTCCGTTCGTTTTAGATTTAAAAATATAAGTGCTAATTAAAGCACTTTGTCGTTAGTAAAAAACAAAATTCATATTTTCATATAAGATTTTTACCTTTTCGTAAAACTTTTATATCAAAACACAAAAAAAGTGATATATAAATATGAGTACATATTATTTATGTACATAAGAGATGAAGTACAGTGTTTAGGAGCGGTGTACTTTGTCTCTATTATTTTGTTATTTCGGTTATATCTAAAGAATAACCTAGTACTTCTCCAACGCTAATTATTTTTCCTTTAACAATAATGGGATCATCTTTACTTAAGGTTTTTACAATTTCTTTTTGTTCATTATTTTTTATGTAACATTGAATACCAATAATGTCAAACTGATTTGTTGTAGAAAGTAAACTTAGGTATTTTAAATCAGAATCAATTGTTCCAAGCCTACCTGTAATTTCTAAATATTGATTGTTATAGGTATCTTTAGCAGCAGCAGCATTTTTCTCTAAAGCAGCATCTAATTCATCAACAGATACTTTTTTATATTCAATAGGTTTTGTATCTGTAGTTGTTGATTGACTAGATGTTGAAGTAGATGAAGTTGGTTGAGTATTGTTACTTGATCCAGAGCCAATTGCACCAATTATAAGTATTATAATTAGCCAAAACCACCATTTTTTGTAGATTGGTTTCTTTTCTTTTTCCATTTTTTACACCTCCTTTTACTACATATATTATTAAATAAAGATAAGTTTAAAAATTAAACTTAACGGTAAAAACTATGGATTACATCTTTGGCAAGGTTTATAACCTTTTGAAATAACACTATCTCTAGAGCCATTATATTCTTCTTTATTAGAATCTTTCATTTTTGAGATAGAGCTACAACCTGGTTTGTGAAATACTTTGGTGTTTTTATTTAAGATAAATGTACTTGTTTCTTCTTCATTTGAATGAATAGGTTCATTGTTAGAAACAGCATCTGTTGAAGTAGCTGAATTATCAACTGGGGTAGGAATTTCGCTTTTCTGCTCTGAAACATTACTTTTTAACTGTTGATTTTCTTCTTGCAATTGTTTTAGTTTACTTTCTAATTCTTTATTTTTACTATTGCTTTCTTCAAGTTTAGTGTTTAATTCATTATTATTAGATGATAATTGTTCGATTTGGCTTTTTAATTCGTTAATTTCATTAGTAAATGTTGTAGTACTTGGAGAAGAATTAAAAGAAAATAATAAGAGAACAGCTAAAACAGCAATAATTATATTTTTTTTATCCTTAAATAGATTTTTTATTTTTTCAATATTACTTTGTTCAGTAGTATAATTAACGGAATTTTCTACTTCATTTATTTTTTTACTTTTTTCGTGCATATTATTTTTTCCTCCTTAATTCTACAACTTTGCCTATAATCTTAATTGGTAACTTTTCAATTTGTTCATTAGTATACACCATTGGTTGAAATTCTGGGTTAAGTGGTTGCAATATAATGCCATTTTCATTTTTAAACACTCTTTTAAATGTACCATCATCTCCATTAACCATAACACAACAGTCTTGTCCATTTTCGCAGTCATCAACTTTTTCTAATATAATTGTATCCCCATCAAGATATTCAGGATACATCGAATTTCCTTTTATTCTAAGTCCAAAGTATTGTTTTCCGCCTTTTAGCATTTCTGAATCTATTTCTTCAGTATCAATAACATCTTCTATCATTTCCATAGGTATACCAGCTGGAATAGTACCATAGACAAATACAACAGCAGGGTTAGATTTATTTATTCTTGTATCTGATTTACCTAATAAGTAATCTACAGATACATTAAAAAAATCTGCTATTTTTATTGTATCAGCATTAGAAGGCTCATTTCTTCCAATTTCCCAAGCAGAAATAGCTGTTCTCGAAAAACCAATTTTTTCTGCAAAGGATTCTTGAGTTAAATCTAATTCTTTTCTTAATTGAACAAGTCTATCTTTAAAAATCATTACGACACCTCCAGTAACATTTGTAAATATATTATAGCACAAAAAGACACGAAAAGAAACAATTTACATAAAATACACGAAAAGTATCAAAAAATAATTTGTGAAAGGTAAAATATAAGTAAAATAAGCATTTGCAAAGACACTAAAAATAATTTTTAATTTTTTTTATAAAAACTCTTGACACGATAAGTGTAATGTGATAATATAACGACAATGACACGATAAGTAACAAGGAGGTGAAGAAATGTCAAACGGTTATTATCCAAGAAGTAGACTAATAAAACTAAGGAAAGAAAAGGGATTTACGCAGGAACAAATGGCAAGATTATTAAAAGTAACTAGAACAACCTATGCGAATTACGAAACAGGATACAGAAGTCCGAATTTGAAAAACATAATAGAAATGAAAAGAATTTTAGGTGTTGAAGATGATAAAATTTTTTTACCTATTAACGACACGATAAGTAACAAAAAGTAAAATATTCAACAAATAAATAGGAGGTAGAGATGTCAATTAATATATGGAAATATCCATTAGCAAAAAGAAATATAAAGAAAGCAGTTTTAAAAGCTATAAATACAGGCAATCGTGATTTCGAATATGTAATAGATAGAATAGGATATCATTTAGTAACTAAAACAAAAGCAATAGACAAGCTAGATTACATAAACAAAGCTATAGACACTATAAAAGCTCAAAATTTACCAGTGTCTATAACTATAGAAATTTTTGAATATGTGGTTTTAATCATCCAAACTGGTAGAAATACCTAATGTAGAATACAGTTCATCCTTAAATTTATTGTATTCAATATTAGACCATTGATGTGAATGATTCGTTGAGAAGTTTCGAGTTACTTCATTAACAAATACATCAAACTGGTGGAATAAATCTTCTATATCATCTTTTGCAAGTTCATTATAATTGCAATAATAGATAGATTTAATGATTGCTACGTTTGTATTTGCAAGGCTTAAGTAAAACATAGCAGCAGTCGGATTATTTTGTTTAAATAAATAATCATTTACATGGTATGAATCAAAAGCCACAGAAGTAAACAATTCTTTGATTTTCTCTACTAAATTTAATTCCATATATAATTCACCTCGCTTTCGAGGTTGATTATAGCACAAAAATAAGTTTATAGGAAGGAGATGATTAAATGCCTTGGACAAGATTATCGGATAAACCAAAACCTAAATGGGTAAGTATAGCACATTGTGCAAAACACTTTGATTGTGGAAAATCAACAATTTATCAAATGATAAAAAAACCAAAATATGCTGAAATGGCAAAAAGAACAGAAGTAGGGATAAGAATAGACTTAAACCTAGCAGAAAAATTAATAATAGGAGGATAAATCAATGAAGAAACAAGTAAGAAAAAATAAAAAAATAAGTGGAGAAATGACAATGGTATTAATGTTAAATGCCTTTGTAATAGGTATTTTAGTAGAAAAAATAATCTTATGTGGTTTTAGTTGGATTAGTACAACTGGATTACTAGGATAGAAAGGAGGAAAAATATGTTTTTAAAAACTATATGGAGACAAGGAAACAGAATAATGGAGCAAAACAATGTAATTAAAAATTTAAAAGAAGAAAATATAGGCTTAAAAGATGAAATAGACTTTATGGAGATAGACAAGAACAGATTAATAAGAAGCCTAAAAACAATAATTGCAATAGGAGAAAAGAATAAAGACCTATATGTAAATATAGTAGAAAAAATAAAAAGAGAGTTAGCCGACTGCGAATCTAACTAACTCAAAAATACTTATATAAACGGTATGTTTATATTCTATCATATAAATACAATTATGTCAAAGGGGTTTAAAATTGGAAGATTTAAGAATAGAAGTTGAATTATTAAATAAATGTTTAAAAAACTTAGAAGACTTTAAAAATAATGCTAAAGATTGCGACAATGTTGAAGAGGAAGAATATTATCTTATAGGAAATTACGCAGAAACATTAAATGATAGGTTGATTAATTTACAAAATAAATTAGAAAGAATGGAGGAAATAGCTTAATGGAAAATCAAGAATTAATGGTAGTTAAACAATTACCAGTTATAGAAGAAAAATTAAGACAATTAAGTGATGAAGTAGATAAAAAGGTTGAAGGTGCTAAAGCATTAATTTGTACAGAGGAAAATGTAAAAACAATAAAACAAGTAAGAGCGGATTTAAATAAAGAATTTAGAGATGTTGAAGCACAAAGAAAAGCAATTAAAGAACAAGTATTAGCACCATATATGCAATTTGAAGAAGTATATAAACAATACATATCAGATAAATACAAAAGTGCAGATAATGATTTAAAACAAAAAATTGATACAGTGGAAAGCGAATTGAAGGCTCAAAAAGAGCAAGAAATAAAAGATTATTTTGAAGAAATAAAAATAGCAAATAACGTTGATTTTGTTGAATTTGGACAAGCAAAAATAAATGTAACACTAACTGCTAGTAAAAAAAGCTTAAGAGAACAAGTAGAAAGTTTTATAAATAAAATAAAAGACGACTTAAAACTAATCGAAACACAAGAACATAAGGCTGAAATATTAGTTGAATATAAACAAAATTTAAATGTAAGCAATGCAATAACAACAGTTATGAATAGATTTAAGGCTATTGAAGAAGAAAAAGCAAAACAAGAACAAATTGTAAATGTAAGATTAGAAGAGGAAAAAAACAGATTACAAGAGAATTTATATAATTTAGCAAACGCTAATATTCCAGAAAGTAATATCAATACAGCACAAGAAATAAAAACACAAGAAAGAATATACACAATAACATTTACAGTAACAGGAACAGCACCAAGATTAAAACAATTAAAGGATTATATGTTAAAGGAGGGTCTACAATATGAGTAATCAATTAACAACTACTCAAAAAAAATTTAGTGTCGAAATACAGAAAGATACTTACAAGAATTTAATAAATAATACTTTGGGTGATAAAGATAGAGCAACAAGATTTATTGCAAGTATATCTAGTGCAGTAGCAACAAACGCACAATTACAAGAATGTGAGGCAGGCTCAATTTTAAGCGGGGCATTATTAGGAGAAAGTTTAAATTTAAGCCCAAGTCCACAGTTAGGGCAATATTATTTAGTGCCTTTTAATAGAACAATAAAAGATGCAAATGGGGTAACAAAACAAATAAAAGTTGCTCAATTTCAATTAGGTTATAAAGGATACATTCAATTAGCAATAAGAAGTGGCCAATATAAAAAGCTCAATGTTTTAGCAATTAAAGAAGGAGAACTAATTAAATATGATCCATTAAATGAAGAAATAGAAGTTAATTTAACAGAAAGCGAAGAAGAAAGAGAAACAGCTAAAACAATAGGATATTATGCAATGTTTGAATATACTAATGGATTTAAAAAATCGATATATTGGAGCAAGAAAAAAATGTTATTGCATGCAGATAAATATTCACAAGCATTCAGTTTAAATGCAACAAATGGAAAGTATCCAAAAGTATCATATGAAGATTATGAGGCAGGAAACTATGATAAGAAAGATGAATGGTTATATTCTAGTTATTGGTACAAAGATTTCGATGGAATGGCATACAAAACAATGCTAAGGCAGTTAATTAGCAAATGGGGAATTATGAGTATAGATATGCAACAGGCAATAGAGCAAGATATGGCAACAATAAATACTGATGGAACTTATGAATATGTAGATAATGAAGAAATATTACAACCACAAGAACCGGAAAACGACCCATTTGCAATATTAGATGACCCAAATGAAAATGGAGGAGAACCACTTCCGGAAGAATTTCAAAAGTAGGTGATTAAATGCGAACTACAGGAATAATAACAGACATAGGATTAGATATAAGTTCACGAAAAGCAAAAATAAGCCTTGTTTTAGATACAAATGAATTAGATATAGTTGAACAGCTAAAAAACGAAAATAAATTAAATATAGAACTAAAAAAGTATAGGCAAAAAAGAAGTTTAGATGCAAATTCATATTGTTGGGTTTTATGTGACAAGATTGCAAAGTCAATACCAGGAGGAATAAGTAAAGAAGACATTTATAGAGATGCAATAAGTTATGTAGGAACATTCGAACCAATGATAATTGAAGAAAAGGCTTTTGAAAAGTTTAAAGATATATGGCAAAAACAAGGATTAGGGTATTTAGTAAAAGAAGTATCTAAAAAAGACAAATGTGTAAAAGTATTTGCTTATTATGGATCTAGTTCCTACGACAGCAAAGAAATGTCAAAATTAATTGAATTTATAGTTGAACAGGCAAAGGGATTGAACATAGAAACATTACCAGCAGAAGAAATAAATAGTCTTTTAGAAAGTTGGGATAAAAAATGAGTAAAAGAAGCAAAGCTTGTGAGATATCTCAAAAAGTAAAAGAAATAGTTTGGAACAGAGATAATAAACAATGTATATTTTGCTATAGATATGTTCCAAAGAGTTGTGCAAATGCTCATTTTATAAAAAGAAGTCAACGGAGGATTGGGCATAGAAGAAAATATAGTCACAATGTGCCCTAAATGCCATTATGAGGAAGATTTTGGACAAGATACAAAATTATACGAAGATTATATAGAAAACTATTTAAAAGGCATTTATGGAGAAAATTGGAACAAAGATAATTTAATTTATAGAAAATGGAGGAATTTAGAATGGAAAAAGAAATTATAAAAAAAGAAATTATAGTAGAGTTATTATTTGATAAATTATTCAGGTGTTTAAATGTTGAAAATAAAAAGGTAGTTTTTGAAAGATATGATTTAAATGAAGAAGATATGCAATTTTTATTAAAAAAATACGATGAAGAAAAGTATAACGCATATTGTGAAATGCTTTTAAATAAAAAAGAAGATTAACATCTAAGGGCAGACAATAAAGTTTGCCCTTAATTCTACGAAAGGAGAAATGATGAAACAAATTTCAAATATAAAAACCCATGACAAAAAAGCCTAAATAGGC
>CAMVKF010000072.1 GCA_947168035.1 uncultured Clostridia bacterium
TTTCTTAAATTACGAAATGAGCCGAGAAACTTTGAAAAGTATTAATATTTCAATGCTTTGAGAAAAAATTGTATTGCAACCATTAGATAGTAGCATTTTAATTACAAAAAAAGACCTTGCACATAATTACTATAAAAGCAATCATGCCTTAGGTCTTAATTTAAATTAAAATACCTTATTCCATATTTTCAATCGCATATTTTATCATGCTATTTACAATTTCGTTAAAAGATGTATTATTTTCATATGCTAGTTTTTCAATCACTTCACAATCTTTTTCGTCAATTCTTATAGTTTTTGGTATTTTTTCTATTCCTTTTGGTACTACAAATCCCATTATAATTATCCCTCCTTAAGAATTATTTTATAATGGATACTTACCAAAATATACCACCATATTGTACATCTTTTTAAATTCACTTTTTACATCTATTTAATGTTCAATTTATTTTCATTACAAATTTTTGCTATTTTACAAAAAAAATCCCAAAAAAGAACTGGCACCAATGTCACTGGCAAAAAAGAGTGACAAAAAGAACTGGCACCAATGTCACAAAGCCTCTTTAAAAAGTTTGTTAAGCATTTGTGGGTTTGCTTTTCCTTTTGTTTGTTTCATAGCTTGACCAACTAAAAATCCTAAAGCTCTATCTTTTCCTGCTTTATAATCTTGAACAGATTGTGGATTGTTTTGTAAAATTTCTTCTACAATTTTTTTAATTTCTCCTTCATCAGAAATTTGAGAAAGTCCTTTCTCATTTACTATTTCTTCTGGATCTTTTGGATTTTCAAATAATTCTTCAAGTACAGTTTTTGCAATTTTTGTACTTATTTTTCCATCATCTATCATTGTAATCATTTTAGCAAGCTGATTTGCACTAAAAGGAATATTGGCTGGCTCTAATTCTTTTTCGTTTAATATTCTTGAAATATCTGAAATTATCCAATTTGAAACCGCTTTCCTGTTGCCACAAATCCCCGATGTTTTCTCAAATAAATCTGAAAGATATTTTGAAGCAACTATAATTTCTGCATCTTTTTGAGACATATTATATTCATTTATATATCTTTCATATCTACTTTCTGGAAGTTCTGGAAGATTATCTTTAATATTTTGTATATACTCATCAGATAATTTAATTGCTACTAAATCCGGCTCTGGGAAATACCTATAATCATCTGCTTCTTCTTTTCCTCTCATTGCAAATGTTTTACCAGATACATCATCCCATCTTAAAGTTTGCTGTTTAACTACCCCACCATTTTCTAATACATCTATTTGTCTTTCTATTTCGTAATCAATTTCTCTTGTAATACTTCTAAATGAATTCATATTTTTTGATTCTGTACGAGTACCAAAAGGCTCACCTATTTTATGTACAGAAACATTTACATCAGCTCTGTAAGACCCCTCTTGCATTTTACAATCTGAAACTTCTATGTATTCTAAAATTGATTTTAATTTTTTCAAATAGCTCTCTGCTTCTTCTGAAGATGCTATATCTGGCTCAGATACTATCTCAATTAAAGGCACTCCTGCTCTATTTAAGTCTACTAGACTTCCACCACCGAAATCGTCATGGTTTAGTTTTCCTGCATCTTCTTCAATATGAATTCTTAAAATTCTTATTTTTTTCTTACCATTTTTTGTATCTATTTCAACATATCCATTTTCACAAAGTGGCTTGTCATATTGTGAAATCTGGTATGATTTTGGCAAATCTGGGTAAAAATAGTTTTTTCTATCATTTTTACTATCTTTAGAGATTGTACAATTTGTTGCTAAACCTGCTTTAACAGCATATTCTACAACCTTTTCATTTAATACTGGTAATGTTCCTGGCATGGCCATACATATTGGGCATACCTGAGTATTAGGCTTAGCTCCAAATTTTGTAGAACAATTGCAAAATATTTTTGTTTTTGTAGAAAGTTCTGCGTGAACTTCCAGCCCTATTACTGGTTTATACTCTTCTCTCATCTTTCCTCCAATCAAATCAATGAAAAGCATCGTCCAGCTTTTGATTGATTTTCTAATTTCGATATTTTAGCTTTAATTTCCTTTAATTACACTTAAATTCCGGCTTGTAGTTTTCTCTAAATTTAATTTCTTTTTCTATGCTATATGCTACATTTAATATTTTTTCTTCTTGAAATTTATTTCCTATTATTTGCATTCCTATAGGTAAACCTTCACTATCTATGGCAACAGGAATAGAAATTGCAGGAACTCCTGCTACATTTATAGATACAGTACATATATCTGCTAAATAAAGCTCTAATGGGTTGCTTGACTTTTCTCCTATTCCAAATGCTGTTGTAGGAGATGTAGGAGTAATAATTACATCATATTTTTCAAACCCTTTATTAAATTCGTTTATTACCATTGTACGTACCTTTTGAGCTTTTTTGTAATATGCATCATAATAACCTGATGATAACACATATGTACCAAGAATTATTCTTCTTTTAACTTCATCACCAAAGCCTTCGCTTCTAGATTTTTTAAATAATTCTTCTAAACTTAAATAATTGCTTGTCCTATGCCCATATCTAATACCATCAAATCTTCCTAAATTTGAACTTGCTTCTGCACATGCAATTATGTAATATGATGCTAAAGAGTATTTTGCAATATCTAATGAAAATTCTTCTACTTCTGCTCCTAAACTTTTAAACTTTTCTATTGTTTTATATAATTTTTCTTTTACTTCACTATTTATTCCTTCACCATAAAATTCTTTTGGAACACCAATTTTTAACCCTTTTACGTCTCCCGTTAGAGCCTTGGTATAATCTTTTTTAGGAATATCGCTTGAGGTTGTATCTTTTTTGTCATTACCTGCAATCATATTTAAAAGTATTGCACTATCTTTTACATCTTTTGTTATTGGACCTATTTGGTCTAAGCTAGAAGCATATGCAACTAGTCCATATCTTGATACTAAACCATAAGTTGGCTTTAAACCTACAACTCCGCAAAGTGATGCAGGTTGCCTAATACTTCCTCCTGTATCTGAGCCTAATGCCCAAGGAACCATATTGCTGGCAACAGCAGCTGCTGCACCTCCTGAAGACCCGCCTGGCACTTTTGATAAATTCCATGGGTTTTTTGTGCTTTTAAATGCAGAGTTTTCTGTTGAAGTTCCCATAGCAAATTCGTCCATATTAAGCTTTCCTATATTTATTAAGTTTTCTTCTTCTATTTTTTCCATTACTGTTGCAGAATATGGAGCAATAAAATCTTCTAGCATTTTTGAGCTACAAGTTGTTTTTATTCCTTTTGTACAAATATTGTCTTTAATTCCTATTGGAATTCCTGCATATTTTCCAAGTTCTTCTTTATTTTCTCTTTTTTCATCAATTTCCTTGGCTTTATCTAATGCGTTCTCACATAAAGGTGTAACAAATGCATCTATGTCCTTTTCTTTTTCATTTATTCTATCAACATATGCTTTTGTAATTTCATATGAAGAAATTTCATTATTATTTAATTTTTCGCTTAGTTCATGAACTGTTAATTCTGTAATATCCATCTAAATTCTCCTTATTACTATTTAACTTTCTGTAATTATACATTAATTCTTTCTATATTTCAAGTATTTTTCGCAATTCCCATTTGGGACCGGCACTTTTTGGGGATTGCGAAACCTATTTTATAAAAAACCTTAATAAATTGATTGATATTTTATTTTCTATTATACTTGATAATAGCAAAATTCCAAGCATTATGCTTGATATTATTGTATGTCTTATTATGCCTAATTTTATGTTTTCTTTTCTTTTGTCTTTTATTATAGATTTATATAAATTGATGCTACTTACACCAATACTTAATATTGCTGGTATAAAGAGAATATTTTGTAAAAATAAACCTAATAAACAAAAGGATATACTTTCTTTCATTCCTAAACTTAATGTAATTGCAGATATAGTATACCCTAAGCAAAAACCTCTATAAAGTATTAAGCCTAATACTACAGGCATTCCTATTATAGTTGTCCCTGCGAGCCACAGCAAAATTGCTAATGTAAAATTGTTTTTGAAAGACTCCTTCATTAGTTCATTACTATTTATGTTTTCTATTTGTTTAAATTTTTGCATAAATTCTGTAATATAATTTGTAATAATTTCTCCTTTTTCTTCTGTTGCGTTATTTACAAATAATACTCCTATAAATAGTCCTGTTATGAATATTAATATTACTAAAATATATTCTTTTAAATATGTATTAATATAATCTATCAATATTTTTTTAAATTTAAATCTTTCCTCAATATATTTATACAATATTCTAATTCTCCTTCCAATTTGTACTGCTCTTAGTCAGCCTAATTAATATATATTTTCTCATTTCGTTTGGTGTCGCAATTTTCGGATGCCAAATCAAATTTAATAAATTTGATTTGGCGAATATGTAAATTGCTCCAGAACGCCCTCCGCTTACGCTCCGGTTAAACGCTTACGCACTCCATTCTAAAATATATATTAATTAGGCTGACTTTGAGTTTTCAAACTATAAAAAAACTCCTAAATAATGAATTTACTAATTTTTATTCATTATTTAGGAGATTTATGATAAACATTATTTTAAATTTATATTAAAACTTTTCCATATACTCCGCCACCGCCAGAGTGGACAGCTATATTTCCTTTACATGCATTATAAATATTTTTTGCAACCTTTTCTCCAGCAACAGCTTCTATATCATCTTGTGTTGCTTTATGTAAAATATTCATTTCTGTTTCAAAATGATTTAATAATTTATCTATTGTTTTTCCTCCAACTCCTGGTATAAATGTAAGAGGAACTTGGTAAATATATGGTGGTCTATTTTTAGGACTTTGGGTTTCTTTTTTATCTTTTATTAATTCAATTCTATCAAAAACTCCAAAGGTGATATTTTCTTTACCACATTTTGGACAGATTGATGCTGCCTCATCTATTAAGATTGAGTCATTACAATCTTCGCAAAAACTTCTATGGTATTTTCCAAGTTTAGGGTCTAAACCATAATTTGCTACAACTTTTCTTCCATCTTCATTTTTTAAAGCTTTTACTATTTCTTTAAATGATATATTTTCTACTTTGATTTTATTATATTCTCTTGCAATTCTAGGTAGAGAATGTGCATCAGAGTTTGTAAGAAATGTTTTATTTTCTAGTTCTGAAATTTGGTCAGCTAAAAATGTATCTGAACTTAAGCCTAGCTCTACTGCAAAGACTTTATCATATTTTTCTTTAAATATATCTTTTAATCTATCTGCACAATTTCCGTAATAACTTTTATGTGGTGTAAAAATATGTGCAGGAATAAGTATTCCATCATATTTTTCGACTATATCTATTAATTCATACCCTGACAAATCAGAATGTTGTGTACTTAAAGTAACATTTTTAACATGTTTTGAAAGCTCTTTTGAAAAATCTTTTATATTTTTTAAGTATGGAAAGAAACAAACATTGTGTGCAGCACCTTTTTTACCGTTTCTGCCTATTTCTGTTGTTTCTACTTCACTTCCAAGTAAAATGCATAGTTTGTCTTTGTAAATTATTCCACCATCTTTTAACTCGTAAGCATCTCCTGTTTTTAAGAATTTTTCAATATCTTCTATTACATAAGGAGAAGCACAGTCAATAATACCGTGCTACTTGAATTCCTTTTCTATTATAACATTCTTTGGCAATATTTGCGAAATTTAAGCTTCTTGCTCCTGTAATTTTAATAGGTTTTCCACTTTCTGATCTTCCAATATGTATATGTAAATCTGCAAATATTTCGTACATTTTAATCCTCCAACTTATAGTTTGTACTATGATTTAAAATTTTTTGGGCTGTATCATCACTAAATAATGCTCTGCTTTTTCTCTTTGTGGTTGCAGCTAATGCTTTCATTTTTTCCACATTAGATTCTTGTTCTTTTCCTGTTTCCTCTTGAGATAATACTTGTCTTGTATTAATTTTTAAATTCTCATCAATTGCAGCTTTTATTTTTTCTGCATAAGTATTAGAAAGTGTGGCAATAAAAGTTTTAACATTAGCTTCTTTATTGTGTAAATGAACTAATTTTTTAATTACTGGAACTGTTATTGCTTCTTTAATAGTAATATTTTCCAATTCTTTAATAAATACTTCAAATAAATCTAGATACTTATTATCTGTATATTTAAGATTTCTTTCTCTTAATACAACAAGAGCTTCTATTGGGTCAAAAGCTTCTCTTTCTATTCTGTTTAGAATAAGTCCTGTAAATTGATCCACAACTTCTATTATGTCGCTTTCTTTTTCTCTTGGAATACTTTTACTATATCTATTAACTTCTTCACAAATTTTGCAAAAGCGTTTGCTAAAACCAAGTGTTTCTAAATATTCAGCACCTTCTTTTGCAAAGGTTTCTAATTTTCCCATTTTTTGTGCATTTTCAACTTTTTTGCAATTACATAAAAGCATTGCAGTTACAACTAAATTTTCATCAACATTAATTTTCATATAATCAATGAATAAGCTAGCTATCTCAGTCTTTAATACAATTGCTTTATCAAAAAATATTCCTGTTTTTTTAGATAAATAGTATGTAATTAACATTTTTTGTGCTAAACTTTTTTCTTCTAATATATATGTTGCAAAATCTTCCATCTTTTCCTCCTGCGTATATTTATTTTACCATATTAATTATATTTCAAATTTCGACAAATAGCAAGTGTTTTTTTAACACTTGTAAATTTATTTCATTACTATTCATCTTTTAATTAAGCCTAACTAAAAACTTTATTTCTCATTATCTACATATACTCTTTCATTTGGTAGATACATGTCTAATTTTTCTCTAGCAATAGTTTCTATAAATTCATTTGAATTTACATTTGCTTTTTTTTGATTAAGTTCTTCTTGAACTTTTGATGCCTCTTTTATTTGCATTTCGACCGTTTTAGTTTGAGCTGAATAAGTATTTAATATTTTTTGTTGTTTAATAAACGTAATAATACAATATGTTACAATAATTAAACATATTGCTCTTTTTAATATAATATTCAAGCTTTTCATCAGTACCATCTTTCTTATTAATTTTCCTATATTTAATTATTCTCCATTTTCTTTCAAAATCCCTTTATTTACAATTTTATTTTTAAATAATTTAGGTTTATTTTTTATTTTTTTAACTTTTTTGTCAAATATAAATGAATTTTTTCAAATAACGTATTTAATGGAGATAACATCATTTTGTAAAAAACAAACCATATTTTTTGTATTGGTACTAAAATTATGTTT
>CAMVKF010000073.1 GCA_947168035.1 uncultured Clostridia bacterium
ATGATATATTAACCCTAAGAGGTTTTCAATACGTTTTTTCGTTGACCGCTTACTAAAGATTTCTTTAAAAAGATTATTATTGTAGGGGAAAGTATAAAAAAAACCAGATTTGAAAATGGAATTATAATTATGAGTATATATGATTTTCTTTTAGATATGGATAGTTTGAGGTACTAAAAAGTGGCATAAATCCCCTACTTTTTATGCTTAATTTTGCAATGTGGTTTGGTGTTTTTGTAGGTGAATTTGGTTACCTAAAAATTTTATTTGTATTATGTCAACTAAGGTGATTTGCATTTTTTTAAAAAATATTGTATAATAAAAGTAACTATTAATTTTCTTTATTGATTGGTCTGCTGGGCGACTAAGCCCGGCAGAAGGAGGAATTTATGTTTGACACAATCAGAAACGCCATCGAGGATCGCATCCTCGTGGCGCTGGGGATCATCCTTTGGGTGATCCTCGAGGTACTGGCTGCTCTGCTCTGGGCACTCCAGTACCTCCCCAGGGTGCTGGGCACGCTCCCCCTTATCGGGTGGGCGTTGTCATGGCTTCTGGGGGGGCTTGGCCGTCCAGCGCTTGCACTCTTCGACAGAGTTCAGTGGATCACCCCGTGGGTGATCGGACTCTGGAGTCGCCCCGCTGCCATTGGAGCAGTACTGGAAGCAGTACTGGCGGCAGTGGCAGATGTGGCGGTTTACTTCGGGTACTACAGAGCTGGAGCAAATAAGGAGCGCCACCCGCTCGGCACAACCCACATCAGCGACGCTGTGTGGGGAGTGCTGGCGGGCCTGTACTGGGCCTACCGGCAGGCCCTCGACCATAGGATCGCATTCGCGATCCTGGGCGGGAGTCTGCTGGCAGGCATCGGGGTGGCCATCTTCCTCATTCGGAGGAGGCGCCCCTGAGCCGACCCGAGCATTGACACACTGATCAAAGAAGGAGCCCCACGCACAATCAACCGATTTTCCAGGATTGTGCAACTGTGGGGTCCTTTTATTTTTGTTGTAAATTTACATAACATGTCTTCAGATAAGAAAAATCATACCTTCTTCTTTATAGGGCACTTTAGTAGCTCCGCTACGAAAAAATGTATGACTTTACTATTATATAACAAAAAAAGCATAGAAACTAGCAGATTTTCCACTTTTCTATACTTTTATTTTTATTTAAACACATAAATAATTACTATAAAAACTGAAATTAGCTTATATGTAATACTTTTTATTAATTACCACCTTGTTCTCCTAAGAAGAAATTTGGATTTTTCATAGCATTAGCCTTTTCTTTCATTTGTGCATATTCTTGTTTTAATCTTTTCATAACGTCAGAATCTTCTGGTCTAATAGGTTCAGACAATATTTTATCCCTTTGCTCTTGTGGCATATTTAAAATTTTTGCCATTTCAACATAATCTGTATATTGTCTTTTTAAATATTTAACAAATAATGTATCATCTTCTTTTATAGTTTTACCCAAAATTTGTGCTACATCTCTTATGTCGTTTTTAGCCCAACTCCATGTACTATCAGGTTTATCATTTCTCATACTATTAAAATCTTTTTCTTTGAGTGGTATGTTAGTACGTAATTGCATACCTAATAAACTTAAAAAAATTAATGGATCTATTGGTTGTAAATCATTATAATGTTCTCGAAGATATTTTTTACTAAATAAACGTAAAGCATCAGGATTTAAATCATATTGAATAACTATTTCTTCAAATTTACTAAGGGCTTTTGGAGCCTCCCCTTTTGGTGATATTCTTTTTTGTAGTCTTTGTAATACATCTGGCAATGCAACAACTTCAGCTGTTCCTTTTTTTATATTGTTTTGTTGTTCTTTAATATCATTATAAAATTCTTCCATTAAATTAATTAAAACACCATTAGGTGCAACTGTTTGCCCATTAATTAACATAGTTTTTACTTGCCTAATAAAATCTAGAGATTCTTGTGTTATAATTCCATACCTACAAGCAAAAGTAAATGTTCCCTCTTTTTGCTCAATATATTTAACCACTGGATTATTTTCTCGTTTTTGGGTTATTTCTCTTTTTGTATAAAAATCATTTACGAATGTAGTAAATACACCTTTACCTAATTTTTTATCAATTTCACTTCTTAAACTTTCTGAGACTTTCCTATCTCTTTTTGGTACAGCTTCTAAATATTTATAAATTTCATCCCTTGCGTTCCATATACTGTTATCTGTTTGTGCTAAAAAATTTACAAAAATGCCTGGGTTATTTAAGTCAATTACACCATCTTTTATTAATTCCAATATTTGTCTATTTGTTTGTATAGATGGGTCAGCTCCAAGTGCAACTGAAACAGTATCTATCCTTCTATTAATTCTATCTGCTAGATTATCAAAAAATCCCATAACTCATCCTCCATTTTAAAAATATTTATTTACTGTATTAACATAATTAATTTTATCATAACATGCCTATATTGTCAAATTGTTTTAGTAGATTTACATAATATTATTTGCTTGCAAAAATGGAAAATATATGATATAATGAAGAATAGGATTTATGTAAATAAAATAAAAAATTTTGAAAGGAAGGGTAGATATGGGAAAAATTAGAAATGGAATTAAAATGTTATTAGCAAGAATAGGTATAGGTACAATGCTATTAACTACTGCAACTACAGCAACTGGATGTGGAAAAGAAGAATTTAATATAAATGAATTTTACCAAAATGAAGCTACTGATCTTGATGAATTTGTTAATGCTATTGAAAATGGAGATGAGGCAAAAGCAAATGAGATTTTGGAAAAATTTGAAAATGAACAACAAAAATATTTGAGTGATGCTAGAAAAAACGCAAGAAAAAATCATGAATCTTCAACTGACTATGATAATGCAGAAAAAGTAGTGCAATATCTTTCAGATGCTATGAAAATTGCTAGAGATATTACTAAAAAAGATGATTTACCAGATTTAAATAATCCTCAATTATTTGAGGGTACTATAATAGATAAAGGTGCAGAGTTATATAAACTTTCAGATGCAGCAGAGAAAATGACAAAAGTTGCAGATAATATTGAGGCTCTACCAGATGAATTACAAGATCCAGCATTTAAGATGACATATGTAGTTATGGAAGATATTCAAGCTCAATATGAAGAATTTATGAAAGAAAAACCAGAATCTATTAGTAATAATTCAACAGAAATACTTAAAAGGATGATTGCAGATTATTTTACATATACTGCAAAAAAAGTAACGGATTATTTAACACAAAAAGCCACAAATGCGGCTAATAACTTTAATAAATGGGTAGAAGATAATCATTTCTTTGATGAAGTTTCCCCTGAAGGATCAACTGGAGAAGCTAAAGCAACTCCAGAAACTACTAATTCTCGTAATAAAGAATTTAAACAGAAATATAATTTTGTACCAGCTGTTAATGCTTGTATTGCAGAAATAGACCCAAAAAATGATTTTGAAGAAGTAAACCCACATTTAGAGCAAGTATGCGAAGATAGAATTCAAGAAGATAAAGAAGCAAAAGAAAAAGCAGCTAGAGTAGCACAAGCTGAAGATGATGATAGATGTGCTTAACATAAAAAAACAATTTATTTTGCACCATAAAAATAGCAAATCTTTTACATACAATTAGAATTAATATAGTTTTAACATTACAAACATCAGTCAGAATTTTATTATTTTAAAAGTAAGAGGTAGGAAATAAGAATAAAATCCAACTTTTTGGATTCAATTAATGTCCTACCTTTTAGTTTTATCTTATGCTTTTTTTGCTATTGATTAATTTGTACTTTTGATTTAAAATAGTTTTGAAAAAATTTAATTTACAAAATTATTTCTTTAATTTTGTGCTTTGAAAGCAAGAAAGGAATGAAATTTAAAATGTTAAAAAACATACTAAAATCAATTGTTCTTTTATTTTTAATTTTTCTATGCTTATATTTAATATATATTTACAAAAACCCTAAAATTGCGGTTTTGTGCTACCACAATATTGGAACAGCCGAAGAAAAGGAGAACTTTCCTGAAGAAAAAGATTGGGTAATTACAGTAGATAATTTTAAGGAACATTTAGATTATTTAAAAGAACATAATTATAAGACTTTAACTATGGAGGAGTTTTATAATTGGAAAATGGGTAAAATTAATTTACCTTATAAAAGTGTGCTTATTACCTTTGATGATGGATTTTTATCAAATTATGAATATGCCTTTCCTTTACTTAAAGAATATAATATGAATGCAACTGTTTTTGTTGTTGGAAACTTTATCGAAGCTTCTACTAAAAACACTTGGGATGGAAATTTAAAAACATATATGAGTAAAGATATTTTATTAAAATTAGAAGAGGAGTATCCAAATATTGAGGTTTATTCTCATTCTTATAATTTGCATTTCCAAGGTGCTATAAACCAAGAAGAAACCGTTCTTTTAGAAGATGTTAAAAATTTTGAAAATTTTTATAAAAAAACCGATGTTTTTTGTTATCCATTTGGACAATATAATGCCTCTGCTCAAAATGTATTGCAAAATTCAGAATTTAAATTAGCTTTTAAATATGGACCAAATAAAAAAGATTATAAAAAAGCAAGTAGATCTGATAATAATTTTGAAATTCCAAGACTTAATATGTCTCATGGAATGAGTAAAATAACATTTGGCCTAAGGCTTTTAATGTAACCTTAAAATAAGCACCTAGTTTCTTAGGTGCTTATTACGTTCATTAAAATATTATATGGTCTTTTTAATATGGCTTCATATCTTCCTTTTATTAACGTTTTATAAAATTTTTTTCTTTTTTCAGATATTATTGGCATATTATCTATTATATCTTCTATTTTGTTTAAATCTATTTGTGGTACTATTCTTAAAATAGCATTATTACAGTCTTTATTTTTTAGTGATGTAATATATTCATAGTAATTAATTCTTTTATCATTTTCTGTTATTGTTGATGTAGGTTTATTATATATTCTGTTATTTAATTCTGCTGTATTTTTTAAAATATTTTCCATCTGGTCATCTGTTAGTTGTGAACACAAACAAGACCCACAATCATATATAGGTGCTAACTTTATTTCACCAGTATCATCATTTACCAGCATTCCCCAATTACCATTATGTCTATCATAGTTTCCTATTAGAGCATCTACTATAAATACATTCCAAAAAAATTTTTTTAAATTTTCGTTTATTCCTCTTAAATCTGGATGGTTATCTATTACTTCTATTATTTCTTGTAAAGATGTATCTCTACCATTAGAACTATTTGATGTTTCAGAAAAACTGTTTTTTAAATTTTGAAATTCTACTAGTCTAAATCCATTTCCTGTAAAGTCTTCACATGCACATACTGTTTTAACGATTTCATTTTCTTGCTTATATATTCCTAATATAGTATTTTGTGCTTTTATACCTATACTGTTAAATATATGGCAACCTAGATATTCAGAAAATATATTATTTGAATATGATAATTCTTTATTTTGTTTTGCAATACTTGGAAATTTTAATAAATAAAATGTATCATTATAAATTATTGTTTTTTTTGTATCTGCACCACCATATTTATTTATTATTTGTTTTGTCTTGGTAAAATCAATTATTTTTTCCATATATTTATTCACCTTCTTTGTTTAATTTAATTCCACCACAAATATTTTTTTCTTAGTATCTTTGCTTGATCTTCTGTTATGTCTTTGCTGTAATATGCTCTATTAATATTTGATATTAACTCTTCTTCTTCGCAATCAACATCTAGTCTTTCTTCTTTTCTAGCTTGAATTAGATTATCTATATTTTCCTGTAGATATTTTGGGATTAAAAATTCTATTTTTATATTTTCATCATAATACATATCGTTCTTCTTATTATCTTCATTTATGATAATTTTTTGTATATTATCTTTTAGTTCTATAACATCATTTTGTAATACATACCATATACTTTTTAAACTTATTCCTTCATAATCATGTACAATTCTGTTTCGTAGTCCTTTTATCATATTCCATTCAATATTTGAATATTGTTCCATTGTTTCTTTTGTAATGTTTTTTACTAATTCTCCTATTTGACTAATATTGAACAAAGTTGCATCTATTGTTTTTTCATCTTCGCAAAATTGTTTAAAAGTATATCCTTCCGTATACTTTAATGATTTATCAATATATTCTATCATCTTTTTAAAAGATATATATTCTTTACTTTTCATATACTACAACCCCTGTTCTTTTTATTTCTTTATCTATCTTTGAATTTTCAATTATTTCTGATTTCTCAAATGCGTCTACATCTTTATTAAAAGTTTCTTCTATCTTAGTTATTAAACTAAATAATTTAAAACCTATTAATTGTTCTTTGGTATCTATAACAAAATCTAAATCACTATCTTTAGTTGCTTGATTTTTCGCATAAGATCCAAATAGTATAACATTTTCAACAGGCATATTTTTTAATAACTGTTTTAATATTCTTTTTATTTCTTCAACTGTATAAATTTTCTCACTCAATTTCAATTCCCCCTTTACAGGTCGTTTTCTTTTTGTTTTTATTATATAAAAATAAAATGTATCTATTACTACATTTAATATAGCATAAAATACATTTTATTTCAACAGTTTATTTTACTTTTAATATTTTTGGCGGAGTAGAGAGGGCTCGAACCTCCGCGCCGATTACTCGACCTACAAGTTTAGCAAACTCGCCCCTTCACCAACTTGGGTACTACTCCATTTAAAAAAAACAAATGATAGGTGTATCAATTTTGTAAAATGATTTTTATAAAATCACTTTTAACTAATTTTTTAATGTGCATTTGTACAAAAGTTTACTTATTACTAGATTTAAGATTAACCTTTGTTTAGAAAAAACGTAGAATATTGTTTATGACAAACATCTACGTTTTATTTTTGGCGGAGAGGGTGGGATTCGAACCCACGGTACGCTCACACGCACGCCAATTTTCAAGACTGGTGCCATAAACCAACTCGACCACCTCTCCAAATCGCATTGACAATACTTATAATAGCATATTTATAAGCAACTTGTCAATACTATTTTTTAAAATTTTTTTATAATTATTTTTATCGTTGCTAACCATTTGCTAACCAATATTTATTATCTTATCAAATACTTCTACAACTTCTTTGTTCACAGCTTACTTTATAAAATTATTTTTTTACAAGGAAATTGCGAAATTTGAAAACAATATAAAAATAAACTAAAACAAATATGGT